>CAZLRK010000019.1:0-35196 GCA_964561845.1 uncultured Desulfobacterales bacterium
TTTAATAGAATATGTTGCATTCAGATTTACGCCGGGTCAGGAGCCCTGAATTTAGGTGAGTATCCACCGTAGACATAAAAGCTGCAAAGAAAGAGGCAATCATAAGTCCTTTTAAGCCGGACGGCATAAGGAGAATGATCATGCGAGGATAGGCCATCTCGTGATCCACGATTCCCAGTGAGTTCGTGACTTCGGGGAGAAGTATGATGGAAGTAAGCGCTACGATTATCCAGGGCCATGGGCGAAGCGCATAATGCGCAATATTAAACCAGAGCATTGCAAAAAAGGAATGTTTTTCATCCTTGCAGGCGGCTAACCTTTGCACGGCGATTCCGTCTCCTTCAACACCTCGTGCCCACCACTGGATTAAGATGAGTGAGAGAAAAAAGATCCATGGAGAATTCCAAAAGGACTCGGGTGTGTGAGCAGGCAGGAAATCAGCTTGTGGCAAATACTGTACTTTTTCCCAAAAAATATGCAAACCGCCCACGGCTCGAACCGCAAAGATCGCGAGCAATACTGCCCCTCCCAGAGCAAAAAAGAATTGAATGAAATCAGTGGCCACCACTCCCCAGAGACCGGAGAAAATCGAATAGGTGAGTGCAAGAATTGCGCAGAAAAGGACGGCAAAGCTCTTTGACCAGTCGGTTGCAACCTCCAAAACTTTGGTGAGCCCTAGGACAGGACAGGCCCCAAGGGCGTAAATATTGAAGAACACACCCAGAAAGACCGCCTTTGCGCCACGTAACACGGCTCCGGCCCCGGGGCCATAACGAAGTTCTATGAACTCCATATCGGTAACAATTTTCGAACGTCGCCATAGACGGGCAAAGAAAAAGAGTGAGGCAACCGAAGCCAATGCCATAAACCACCAATGCCAGTTGCCCGAGATCCCGTGATTGCGAACCAGACCGGTTACAAAGAGTGGAGTGTCTGAAGCAAATGATGTTGCGACAAGTGAGGTTCCTGCGAGCCACCATGGCAGGCTTCTGCCGGAAAGAAAAAAGTCCTCAACCCCACCCCCGGCCCGCTTCCTGAAGATGAGCCCAACAATGGTAATGAGGAGGCAATATCCGCCAATAATGATCCAATCCCATGTTTCCACAATTAAACTACCTTTGAAGTTTGCTAGTTCTAATTGTTTTCAGAAGGCTAAAATGTTGGTAACGTTCAAAAGTGTGCGCATTTCTTTGTAAGCGCTTAAATTTTGAAAAGGTAATGGATGTTTCCGAAAGGCGATATCACTGAATAATTCCTCGACTGCTCACCGTGATCAAATATTTGGGATTTGCGCTACATAAGCCCTATTGTTCAAGAAACTGTCTGTTAAATCCCAAATATTTGATCACCCCCTAATGGGTAAATTGATATCGTCTTTTGGAAATATGCATTACCGAATGATTGCTAAATAGATCCCATTTATTGGGAAAACAGTTACGCGCACACTTTTGAACGTTATTAAAATGTTACAAATCGCGATTTATGCGACGTAGTTTTTCAAAACTTTCACGTGCTCTCTTTTTTAAGGCTTCACTTTTATGAATCGATTTTTCCAATAACTCGATGATTTCTTCATGGCGCTCAAAGTGTTCGCAGACGAGCAATAAATCGCAGCCTGCAGCAAAAGCCTGAACACATGCTTCCGGTAGGTCGGCCTGACTCAAAGAGCCGGCCATCCCCATATCATCCGTGATAATCAATCCTTTGAAACCGAGTTCTTCCCGCAAGATATTACACAATATTTTCTGAGAAAATGTTGCCGGATTTTCGTTATCAAGTGAAGGATATAAAACGTGAGCGGTCATTATGGCTTTTAAGCCATAGCTAACCAACTTTTTAAAAGGGAAAATTTCTATATTATATAATCGTTCTACAGGATGATCAACAATCGGTAGGGTTAAATGTGAATCCTGATCCGTATCCCCATGCCCCGGGAAATGTTTGCCACAAGCAAGAACTCCATTTTTATTCAATCCTTTTACGAACAATCTTCCCACATCCACCACAACTTGGTGATCGGAGCTAAAGGAACGTTCACCAATAATAGGATTTTTGAGATTGGAGTTAACGTCCAGGACTGGAGCAAAGTCTACATTGATACCAAGGCTTGCAAGTTCTTGACCCATCCTTTGTCCTATATCGAAAGCAGTCTGGGTTGTCACTTTGCAAGCTGGAGGAAAAGCAGTGAAATGCGGAGGTTTAAGACGTTGAAAATTTCCGCCCTCCTGGTCAATGGAAATAATCAAAGATCCGTGTTGTGAAAGGGACTGCAGTTGGGCGGACAACTTCTTAACTTGACCGGGAGACTCAATATTTCTGGCAAAAAGAACTGCTCCTCCCAAACCATGTTTTTCAGAAAGCATCTCCAAAGAAGCAGGAGCGCTTGTACCGTCAAATCCCAAGATAAAAAAGTTTCCGGCCCCGTATACTCCTTTTCCTTTTAAGCCTCTTTCTACCATTGCTTGCAACCCTTCTCTGTGCTATAGACATTGCCCGTATCAGGATTGTACCAATAACGTTTTCCGAAGGGATCAACCATAACACCCCGATATCCTTGGCGCATTCCTTCCAAATAAGGTTTTTCTTCTTTTTCTCCAGGTGGTTGCCACTTTTCCTGGAGTAAATTTTCTATAGCCAGGGGAAATTTACCAGTTCGTTGGTGATATAGGTAGAGGGCATTTCTCAAAATTTTAAGCTCCAGTCGCAAGATCTCTTTTTTTCGGCTGCGAGATCTGTAGTGAATCCAGAAAGAAAGTGCCAGTATGAGCAAGATAACGCCGCAGACTACAGCTAAAATAAGCGGCAGAGGCGTCTTTTGAATTTCCAGTATCTGTGCCCGAGTAAAATATTTTTCCGCCTTTTGGCGATCTCCTCTTCCTAAGTAAGCCCGGCCGATCCCTTTTAGTGAGATAATATCCTTGGGATTTATTTCAATAGCCTTTTTAAAGTAATCAATGCTTTTTACAAAATCATTGTTCCAAAGAGCCAGCAAGCCAAGACCTTGATAGGCTTCAAAATTCTTGGGATATTTGATGAGTATCTCTTGATACTTGTTGATTGCCTTAACTTGGTCACCTTTCCAGGCATAGACGCGGGCAATGCCGATTTTCGCGTCCTTATATTTTGGCTCCTTAACTATGATTTTTTCAAAAACTTTCAGGGCTTCTTCATATCTTCCATCCCAGGCAAGATAATTCCCCAACTGATATAGAGCATCAAGATTAGTGGAGTCTTGGGCGATGATCTTACGCTGCTTATCGATCATGGCATCGTATTCACCGCCAAGAACCAGTGACCAGTGACCAGTGACAAGAAGCATATTAAGATTAAAAAGATCTCTCGTCTTTGATTCATGGCATTCAATCTTTTAGAAACTATCACGTTCAAATTTCCCCCATGTTTGAACTCCTCGCAGAAAGTCCACAAATCCTTGGATCTGATAAAAGAGCTGGAGTTGTCGGTAACCTATCATAGAGAATATTGCGAAAACAATAAGTTTGAAAATATTCCTTACTCCTCGATATTGAAACAACGTTGAGTCCATTGTCTCTTTCTCGATACGACCCTCACCCCAAAGTCCCATCAAAACAGCAAAGACGGATAAAAACATTCCATAAAGGATCGCAACTATAAAAAAGAGGATTAAAATATCTATTTTGAGCAGACCTATGAAATATAGTATCGGTAAAGAGATATATCCGGCAATTTCCAAGAACGGGCCTAAGAATTCAAAGATAAATTGATACGGCATGGCAAAGAGACCGATCTGTTTGTAACGTGGATTAAACAGCATCTTTTTGTGATATAGAAGAACTTGAACCAGGCCTCGGTACCAGCGATTTCGTTGCTTACCAAAAAATTTAACATTCTCCGGCCCTTGTGACCAGACTATTGGGTAAGGAAGGAACATGATGCGTTTCGGGATATTTTTTTCAAGCAAATAACGATAAAGCCGAACTATGATTTCCATATCCTCACAGACTGTTTCTCTGTTGCCGGTATATTCTTGGACAATTTTGGAAGTTAGTCGGCCGCTTAGAAATCCACCGACATCCAATAGAAGATCACGGCGAAAAACAGCGAATACGCCGGAAAGTACCAATAAAGAGTTAAGGGCTGCGAGCCCTGTCCGACCGGCGGTAAATGATCGCATGTATTCTACTACCTGAAACATTGCCAGCCGGTTTTTGGGGAGTGCTACTTCGATAACTTGTCCCTTTTCGATCTTACAGCCATTTGCAATTCCTATCTGTCCTCCGCAGGCGGCGATGTGTTCAGGATCTTTTACAATTGGCTGCATTACTTGAAGAAGGGTTTCTTTACCGATAATCGAATCTGCATCCATGCAACAGACATAAGGAGATGTGGCGGCATTTATCCCTGCATTCAACGCATCTGCCTTACCACCGTTTTCCTTGTCGATCAGAACCATATTGGTTGCTGTGCTTCCATCTGGTGCATTTGCCTCGTAAAATCCGCGGATACGCGCGGTTGTAAGTAGTTTTTCATATCCCACATCTCGTCGGATAAAGTCAAAGGTCTTCGTCAGCTCCTCCAGTGTTCTGTCGGTCGATCCATCACTGACAATAATAATTTGAAAACGAGGGTATTTGAGCCTTGCTAGAGACCTTATATTCTCCACAATAGTTTCTTGTTCATTAAAAGCCGGAACCACAAGGGAAATAGAAGGTGTAGAAGTCGATTGATAGATGGATTCGAGGTTAATAAATCCCTTGAGCTTCAAGAAAAATCGTACTTTGATCCATGCTACCAATATTAAAAAAAGATTAATCGAGTTGTAGATAAAGAAATATAGAATCGCGATAGTTTCCCAAACATGGATTATAATCATAGATAAAACACCAACTATTGTAATACTTTAGCTGTTTAATAACCTTTAAAGCTTGCTAATGTAATTACTTTCATAAGGCTAAAATGTTACCAATTATTTAACTATCCTCGGCTTACTCTGTTTGGCCGCAAGGCGAACCGCTTCTACAGGGTCATCAGCCAGGGAATCAAAGGCCTGCAGGATAGCTGGGTCATCGATTTGTCTCAGGGCCTCAATGGCGGCTATACGGACTTCACTTGCCGGGTCTTTCAGGGAGAGAGCAATCTCATCTGTATAATTGGGAAGATCAAGAGCGGCAAGAAACTCAATGGCCTCTTTGCGTTCCAGGGTTTGATGGCTCTGTTTGAGTGTACCCACAAGCTGAGCGAAAACTCCTTCTTCTTGCAAGTATTTTAAAATAGTTTCATTATCTTTCTTTTCTAAATTTGGTACGATTGAAGCAACTTCTTTAACAAGGCCGGTTATACCTAATCGGAATTGAGAAACCAGGCTGATAAGTTTTACTTCTAAATTATCATCCATTGCCAGACGCTGTAAAATTTGTGTGGCCCGTTCTTTCTCGGCAAGTTTCTTTTCTCCCAAGATGGCCGCTATCTCGCGTCGGTTTTTTGGAGAAGGATCTTCCAAGTGTTCGGCGAAGATGTCCATAACCTCAGTGTCTAACTGTTTTCCTAACCCCTGAATAGCTGCAAGGCGTATGGATTGCAGTGGATCGTCCAGATAGGGAATCCAATCGCGCTTTTTCAACACTTCCGCTGCGGCTGATGCGAAGGCACTGGCACTTCGCACCTCAGGATCATTATGTTTCATTAATTGTACAAAGAAAGAGGACACCTTAGGATTTTTGATCTTTCCCAATGTTTCGATGAGGCCAATGATACTGGATCGTTTTTCCATCCCGAATAGCTGATCAGCTAAAGAATGCCAATCGCGATAGTAAAGCTTAGCAAGAAGATCTGTGATAGTCTCTCTAATCTTTTCCTGAGAAATGTCGAGAAGCGGGATTAACTGTTCCCGTGCACCTTCAAGCTCCTTAGGGTTTAAATGGTTTAATAAGGTCAAAACTTGAGATCGAACTATATCGGAAGGATCATGGATCGCCTGTGTAATTTTAGCAACTAAAAGTTCTCCTTCGAGCAATTCGCCAAGAACGGCCATAGCGGTGGCCCGAACCCGGGGATTCGGATCCTTAGTAAGAGTCGATTCTATCACAGGTAAAGCTTTTCTTCCTCTTAAGATACGTAAAGCTTCTATGGCATTCAATCTGTCACGTGCCTCATGACTTGATTGTAAAAGTTGAATATAGTGCTTGTAACTTTCTTCACTCTTGTCAAGCCAAGAGAATTGTGGATTGAGAGAAAGAAAAGTAAAAAAGTGATCTTGTGCCTCGCTTGAAAGTTCCTTTATAAATCCTTGCATGATACTACGAAATGGATCTTCCTGGCTTGCTTTAAAAATCTTATCAAAGTTAGATTCGTCTTGTAAAAGAGCAAGTGTAATCAGTCCCGCGGCCTGAGAATTGATTTCAGTTGACGATTTTATCCATTTATAGACTTTCTTTATAATTTTTGATTTCTGATCTTTGATTTCTAATTTATGATCTGCACCAAGAGAGCCAATTGATATTACTGCCCGCTGGCAAACAAAGGGATCTGACTCATTTTCCAGTAACGGCAGCAGGTGTTTTAGTATGGAAATATCTTTACTTTTGCCTAGGGCGTTTACAACCGATGCTCGAACCCTTTCATTCGGATCTGTAAGGAATTCCAATAAGGCCGGTACCGTTTCTTTACTTCTAAATTGCCCGAGAGCATGGGCTGCGGAAGAACGCACCATCGGTTCTCTATCCTTTAAAATAGCGATCAATAGTCCGATCGTTTTTGGATCCCCGATTAATCCCAAAGTATTAGTAATTCCTACTTTGGCTTTGGGATGTGACGATCCCATAAAAAGATCGGTCAGCTGATATATCTCCTGAGTAGGCATAGCGGCAAGAGCAATGGCAATATCGTCTTGATATCCTTCATCCGCTTGTTCAAAGGTATTTGTCAACGGGCCAATGGCGTCTGGATCTTTCAATTGACCCAAGCTCTTCACAGCAGCGATTCGTACATCTCTGTCCGGGTCCTGAAGAGCTGTTATCAGTGCCTGTACTCCTTTCTTATTGGAATAATGTTGAAGTCCCAATGCCGCTTCCCTGCGCACTTCTGCAAAGGCATCTGAAAGAGAATTAAGAAGTACTGGGAAGAGGTTTTCAGTATGCATTTTTGCAAGGACTTTAATTGCTTCGGTCCTGACCCCAAGGTTCGGGTCAAGGAGAAGAGAACTTATAGTATCGGTAAGCGGATTCAATAGTGAAGGAGCAGCCCCTTGTAAGGCCATTAGCAAACGTTCCCGAATTGTTTCCTCTTCTTCACTTAATGCATTGGTTAGGAGTGGAACAGAGCGATTTTCAGCTATTTTTATAACAGCCAGCAGGGCTTCAGGCGTACCGCCCAGTTGGAATCATTTTTTGCGATCTCAGCTAATGCTTCAAATGTGCGCGGGTTTTTTCCTTCTGACAAGATTCGGCAAAGGAGGATTTGCACAGGTAATTTGGGATGTGTAAGAGAACGAGCCAATGTGTCTACAACACCCACTTTTGCAACTCGTGTAAGAACCTCAAAAGCACTCTCCCATTTTTCTCCATCCAAGTCCTCAATCCAGGTTGCTAGTGCACCCATTCGCTCCAGGGCGGCTGCAGCTTGAGCAGCTCCTTCTTCGGATTCATCTTGCAACGCTTCGAGAAAAAAAGGAGTCACCTTTTCTCCCATTTTTTCCAAAGCCTCCATTACTCTTCGTCGAGTAGCGTAATCTGAATCGGCCAGGCCTTCTTTCAAACTGGTAATTGCTCGATCATCAGCAATAATCCCCAAAGCCTCAGCAGCGGAATCTCGTACCAGTGGTACTGGATCTTCCAATAGCATTTTACTTAATTGATGTACCGCATGGTGAGCACCCAGATGCCCAAGGGCCGATGCAGCTTCGGAACGCACCTTTGGAGAGTGATCGCTTAGAGCGTTTAGTAAACTGGAACTGGCGAGATTCGTTTTCAATCCACCTAAAATCTTTGCAGCCCAGAAACGCTGTTCTTTCCGTTTGGAATAAGAGAGAACTTTCACAAGAGGTTGTAAAACCGCTTCTCCAAACTTCGATATGGTATCTGCCAAGGGTTGGCCTGTAGATGGATCAGGAAGTCCCAACGCCTCAACCAGAGGTTCGATCGCTCGCTCGTCATGTATCTTTTCCAAAGCCCGCATGGCTATACTTTTGACCTCACTGTCTTCATCAGCGTCTTCCAATACAGAGATCAAGGGTCGAACGGCGCCAGCATGGCCAATTTGTCCTAGTTTTTCCGCGGCATTAGCCCGCTCCGACCAGCTTTTTGCTTCTTGTAAAGTTTTGATGTGTTGTTCAATGAATCCGAGATGGTCATATATCTTGGTAAGTTTTTGTCGTATAGGTGAGGACAACTCCAGAGACCCAAACTCATTTAAAACGCTTTCAATGAGAAAAGACGGAATTGACTTTTTAAGTTCAGTGGCTATGGGGAGGAATTCTTCAACCTCCAGGCGTTCAAGAAGTGAAAGGCAATAATCTCTCCGTTTATTCAAACGCCGTCTTTTGACGGACCTAATACCTTCACGAATAAGGACCAGTAGGATTAAAGCGCCGATTGCAGCGCTAAGGAAAGGAATAATTTTCCAAAGAATTTCCGCCATAATGGGGTTACATTTTTGTTGTTTTTAATTTGTAATCCATGGTCTTTCTATGTTTCTAAATATTCATGGACTTTTTGAAAAAGCTTTTCTAAGTCAAAGGGCTTTGTCATATAATCATCGGCACCACTTTCTTTTCCCCAAAACTTATCGCTTTCCTGATCCTTGGCGCTTAGCATTATGATGGGTATGTGTTTGTAATTTTCATCAGATTTTAGTAGACGGCACACCTGAAAGCCGTTTATTTTGGGCATCATGACATCCATGAGAATTAAGTCAGGATTTTCTTTTTTAGCCATTTCTAATCCTTCTTCACCATCAGAAGCCGCCAGACACTCAAAACCCTCCTTTTCAAGTTTGAACCGCACGAGCTCAACGAGTTTTTTTTGGTCATCTACAATTAGGATTCTTTTTTTATTCATTTTTATACCATTAGTTTATATAATTATTAATAATTTCTGAAATGTCAAGAAAATTCAAAATAAATCAGGAAGTTTCGTCTTCTTTGAACTTGAAACCCGTTTTAGCGGGAAACATTTTTCAAAGGTCTCTTTGTGCGGATGCTAAATACACTTTTGCATTTTTGATAAACCAGATAATTCAATTCCAGATTAATATACTACTTCACTTTTTATATACGTAGATCTTATCCTTCCGTATCTTGGTTGAGGTTGGTATTACTGTTCCTTCTAAATCGAGAACTGTAATCTTTAATATCCGGTCACTCGACTTAACTGCAAACCCAATGCCCGGAAGGACATCTTTTTCGTGAAGGTTAAGACTGATCTTTAAATCATCGCCAACAATTTCTGAGTCAAACTGAATCATCTGACGATTATCCCAGAAATTTCCAAAATCCGAGACACATCCGATCCAGATATCTCGTTTGCCCAGTTTTTCAAGTAACATCTCCTCGGCCTTTAACTTGAACGAGGTGACGTTTGGGTGCAGCAGTATACAGGAGATCGCCTCGTTCTCGACATTGAGTTCGATGATTCTGAGCCATTCGGCGACCATCTGATAGAGGTTGTCCTCCCGCAGTTGGTTCATCGATCCATCAAAGATAACCGGTATCTCTATGACCTTAGACTCAATTGATTTGAGGTTTTTTTCGCTGAAGGCCGTAAAAGGGAAGTTACACATGATGTCGCTGGCCGAAAAGTCCGAATCATAGCGATAACCGGATTTCTGGAGCGCGTAGATCAATTTCTTTGGAAAGCCCAAGTGCCCCGCTCGGAAAGAAACCGTATTCTGTTCCCGTATGTCTCGATCCAAAAGTTCCTTACTCACCTTCACCTCGCCGAAAATAGTCGGATACGTCAACGGCTCGTAGGAATCCTTTGTAACACCTTGTTTGCCTAAGGGGAAGGAAGCGACTTTCGGAGAGTGTATGACACTATGGGAGCCGATCTCTCCGCCCAAGTCTTTAACTTGATTCAGGTAAGCGATATTTTCAGGAGTATAGAAGGCGGTATCCATCTCGTCAGAAATATACTTGGTGGTGTTAAAGTAAGTTGCCCTGACACCAAAACGCTTCTCCAACTTAGCGAATTCAAGGGAGTTTTTGAAAGATGACTGAGCGTCATTGTCGTGGGTAATGATAAAAGCAGATTCCTGACCGAAGGGAATGGTGTAGAGGTATGTAGCTGGTTCTATGTTTTCCTCATAAATTGCCCGAGTAGTTAGAAGATAAATATCAGTAGCCGGCTCAAAGGAGTTGATCCATTTACTCTGTGCCTCGTAATCTCCTCCTGTGAGAGGTCTGAGGATGGCCTGGGTATAGCCAACGCCCCAGAGGTAAGTAGTGCCCTCGCCGTAATAGTTATAGCATAGGGCCGTTGAATCGTCGTCAAACATCGCGACCGGTTTTGCCGTTGTGACTGAATATCCGGTCGTCCAGATGACGTTATCGTATAAATTTTTATTTCCAAAAGGTAATAATAGCTCTTTCGGCCGGTTCAGGTATTTGAGGAAACTCTCCCCGCCTGAAGTATTGATTGTTGCCTTGAATCGTTGTCGGCTCTCTTTAAAACCGCTTACACCGAAAAGCTGAAAAAAGATGTTTCCTTTGACCGAGTTGGCTACTAGTACCCCTCCTGCTTCTACGGCGTGATAAAGGGCCTCCACTTCGTCGGCCTGCAAGCGGTTGTTGGTAATATGACCCACCATATAAATAATTCCATACCTGCATGCCTCATCAACCTTTTTAGTTACATGGTAAGGCACGCCCATAATGCGTAATGCCTTTTCAATACCGAAACGCTCGGTTTTGTCATTTTTTATGGTTAAATCGAGAACCACAGCCTTGTTAGGGTGGTAACTTATTTCTTTCTTTTTGCAACAGAAGAAGGTTGTAAGCATTATCCCTATAAGGATACTATAGATGATTCTTTTCATTTGCTACAAAACCTCTTTCTTATGGATTCGTCTTTTAGTATCTTGCTGGCGATCAAATACCAGGAAGTACTGGCTACGCTTGGGTAGGCATTGAACTGATAGGGAAGTGAAAATGATGAATATAAGAGGCCGTCTTTTCTCTGTTTCCGATAGAACTTATTGATGAGTTCAAGAGAGTCGCCGGCCTCCTTGAATAGGCCGCATTTGAGATATCCTGCGATCATTCCCAGTGTTCCTTCGAACCAATCGATATCAATTGAGTCCCATGATTTCTTCGGTTCAGAGGGAAAGAAGAAGGCATTAACCTCGGGATCTTCATACACCGTCGTCCCCCTGTATGGCCGGTAACCGATACCTTTAATATTCCTATATTTAGCACCGGTTTCCAGACATCTCTTAGCCTTTTTATCATCTCCGACGGCAGATAAAAAGAGACTCCCCCAGGAAGCACAATCAAGGGCTAAATTCTTATCTAATCTACCATCGGCCTTGATCCCTTGGATGAACTGCCCGAGATCATCATCCCATAGCTTTAAGATTATGTTTTTTTTGATGCGGTCGGAAGCTTCAAGAAGTTTCTTGCTCCCTGTCAGACGGCCAAGGTCCCTCAAAAAAAAATATGAATCAATATTATGTTCGGTACTACACCAGCGTACCGGCCGCTCCATGAAGTTTTCGACTACTTTCCCCAGGGTTGCGTCATACTTCAAGTTGTATTCACCGTATCCGCCCTTGACCAAACCGTATCGTTTATCTTCCCTGTCTTGAACCATTTTAGATATAATGTAGTTGGCCATGGTCATGGACTTTTCAGTAAGCAGCCTTACGCGAGGTGAACGCTTAAAGATATCTGGTTCCTTGATTTTACGTTCATTGAGATAGTAGACATTGGCATATCCCACCCAGGCCAGGGCCCCGATCCGTATGATTGCTCCTTCGTGGTCACCCTGATTTGGCCAAACATTATGTGTGTTATAAGAGAAGAAGAGGCTGCCATCATCATTGACCATTCGCGCAAAAGCCTCAAGAATATCTCCAGCCTTTTTCTGCTGATCACATATTGAGAGAGCAATAGCAGCTACTGCACCATCATAGATAAAGGAGCGTGAATAGATGTAACGGTAAGTCTCAACATTCTTAGGTACTTCGTAACTAACGATGAGGTTTCTTCGGCCAGTCGAAGGGCTTTGGACGATTTTATTAGGCACGATTTGAGAATGGATCCATCCAAGCGCTTTCTCTTCAAGCCCTTTGTCCGTTTTCCCACATCCATACAACACAAAGAGAAGGGATATAGAGATAAAAAGAAGGGTTTTTTTCACAAGTAATTTCAGGGCTCCTGACCCTACGTAAATCTGAATGCAACATATTCTATTAAATACAACTATGAACTAAAATAAAAAATGAACGTCCAACATCGAACATCCAACGTCCAACATCGAATGAATGTACACCTTCGGTGTTTCAATTTTATAATTTAATGGGGCGAAGCGATATCCTTATTCGACGTTCGATGTTGAGCGTTCGATGTTCGATGTTCAAATTGTTGCATCTGAAATTACGCTGTTTATTTGCTACAAAATTTGTAGTTCCTTGCAATTCAAGGCTTAGCGAGAAGTATTTTCAACTGGGGTCTGGAGTTCTGAATTTAATAGAATTTCCTTTGACAACCCCTACCACACTCTTGATGAAACTGTCAATATAGTGATTCTGTCCGATTTAGCCAAAATTAAAAAAGTTGTTAGTTGAGTGCTCTCCTTGACAAATGATATACGACTATAAGCTTTACAAGCGATCTCTTTATCAATATAATACATCAATTGAGCGATATTTTTCATTAGATCGCAAAATCAGATCCTTGGGGATTAATTTCTTGAACCTTTGAACGTTCATCTTTTAAAATGTTGCATTCAGATTTACGCCGAGTCAGGAGCCCTGTAATTAATAATCAATAATCAATTGCTAATTGTGAATAATTAATGCCTTTTTGTTCAAGATAGTGTTCCACTCCGAGGCATAAGCGATAACTTAACCATTAATTATTAATAATTGATTATTAATTATTAAATATGTCCTCCCGCCGGGGCAGAGATCCTCTGGGGCTACGCCTGGACCTTGCTTGTCCCGTTTGCGGGAGATTCTTTACTCTCAGTTAACATTTCGTATGAAACTATTCAACCTCATAAACACCCCTCTTACCGGAACCAACCTCATTGAAGCAAGCGCCGGAACAGGGAAAACTTACACAATATCAGGTCTGTTTTTAAGAATGATTCTTGAAAGAGATTTTCCCGTTGACCGGATACTTGTGGTGACTTTTACCAAAGCAGCAACAGAAGAGCTTAAAGAAAGAATACGCTGTAAACTAATTCAGGCAAAAGAGGCTTTTTTAAATGGTTCAAGTGACGACGACATGGTTAATGCGCTAGTAAAAAAAGAAAAAAATCCAGAGTCGGCAATCCAATTGATTCGGGTCGCACTTGTTGATTTTGATAGAGCCCCAATTTTTACCATACACGGTTTTTGCCGAAGATTATTGCAAGAGAATGCTTTTGAAACCGGAAGTTTGTTTGATACGGAGCTTATGACTGAACAGACAACTTTAATGCAGCAGGTTACGGATGATTTCTGGAGAAAGTACTTCTACAAAGCTCCGCCTGAATTTATTAACTATGCACTTAAAAATAAAATATCAGGACCGGAATACTATTTAAATTTATTGTTAAAAGTTAGTGCGCCTACAATTAGTGTCATTCCGGATATCAAGAAACCTTTGCTTAAAAACCTTCAACCCTTCAGAAAATATCTTAATAAAGTGAGGAAAGCATGGCCCATGTCGCGAGACAAGGTAAAAGAGCTGTTAATGTGTCCGTCTCTTAACGGCAGGTATTATGGAAGCTTTAAAACGGATGAAAAAGGACAGGGGCAAACGAAAAGGGATATAAAGGTTATTTCCATGCTCCAAACCATGGACGAATTCGTTGATTCAAAACACGTAGGCTTTCCATTATTCAAGGATTTTGAGAAGTTTACCACAACAAAACTTATGAAATCCTCTAAAAAAAATCATGTATCACCTTCTCACCAATTTTTTAATATCTGTGATGAACTATATACAAAAGGGGGAAATCTTGAAGTAGAGATTGAGAAAAACCTTATATTCCTAAAAACCGAGATTTTTAAATTTGCAAAACAAGAGCTTTTAACAAGGAAAAGAAAGAATAATATACAATTTTTTGATGACCTTCTGACAATGGTAAAAGAAGCTCTGGAAAAAGATGATACTGAAGGCGGGAACACACTTGCTATGGCCATACGACAGAAATACAAAGCTGCACTTGTTGATGAATTTCAGGATACCGATCCTGTTCAGTATGAAATATTTTCAAGACTTTTCTCTTCTAAAGAAAGCGTTTTATTTATGATAGGCGACCCAAAACAGGCAATATACAGTTTTCGGGGTGCTGATGTTTTTTCTTACATGAAAGCGGCCGTAAATGCTGATTCAAAATATACGCTTTTAGAGAACTGGCGTTCAGAATCCGGTCTGATAAAAGCATTAAACACTATATTTTCAAAGTCTGAATATCCATTTGTTTTTAATGAGATTCCTTTTGATGAGGGAATACCGGCAAAAGAAAATAAAACGTTCCCGGAATTTTTTGGCCCTTCGTTACAATTATGGTATTTAGAATCCAAAGGGGCTAAACCGATAAGCAAAACTGATGCTGTAAAGCGGATTGCAAGCGCTGTTGCCAATGAGATATCATTTCTTGTTTTATCACACGAAGGTCAAGCTGAAGCGGGAGATATAGCTGTCCTTGTACGTACAAATAGGCAGGCGCAGATTATTAAAAAGTATCTTTCAGCAAAGGGGATTCCTTCCGTTCTCCATAGCACAGGGAACATTTTTGATTCCAATGAAGCAATGGAGATGGAAAGGCTCCTTTTAAGTATTGCAGAACCAGACAACGAAGGACGACTCAAATCGGCACTTGCAACAGCTATGATGGGTGTTGCCGGTGAAAAAATTGATTCTGCAAGTGAATATCCTCTTTGGTGGGAAAGCCGTCTATCCGATTTCAGGGAATATTTTCGTTTATGGAACAGACATGGTTTCACCAGGATGTTTCGTATGTTTATGGCAAAGGAGAAAGTAAAGGGACGTCTTCTTTCTTTTTCTAATGGAGAAAGGAGACTCACAAATGTTCTTCACCTTGCGGAAATACTCCATAAAGAATCCATGGAAAAGAGTTTGGGAACAACGGGTCTTTTAAAATGGCTGTCAGAACAAAGAAATCCGGCATCCCTCCGACTTGAAGAGCATCAGCTTCGCCTTGAAAGCGATGATAACGCGGTAACAATAATAACCATTCATAAAAGCAAAGGTCTGGAATTCAAGATAGTCTTTTGTCCGTTTGGATGGGAAGGTTCAAAAATCAAAAACAAGGAGATTACTTTTCATGATAATAACGTAGACAAAAGATTGATATTTGATCTTGGCTCTGAAAGGTTTGATGAAAACATTGTCATTGCTCAAAACGAGCTTTTAGCCGAAAACTTACGAATTTTGTATGTAGCTTTAACCAGGGCAAAGATGAGATGTTATCTAGTGTGGGGACGTATCAATACGGCGGAAACATCGGCCATGGCCTATCTTTTCCACCATCAAGGAGGCGTTGATAAGAATAATATTGTAGATTCAGTAAAAAAAAGTTTTTCAGCGAAAAAAGATGAAGACCTTTTAATTCAATTAAAAGAGCTTGTAAACGAATCAAAGGGAACAATCGAGCTTTCTTATCTGCCGGAAAACACCGAACAAAAATATAAACCTAAAAAGCAGAGGACGGAAAAACTTTCTTGTAGAAAATTTTTTGGAAAAATTGACAAAACGTGGAAGATTTCAAGTTATTCATCTATTGTATCAATGGTATCAAGAAAGATATCGGATATTGAGCTTCCTGATCGGGACACTTTCTTTGAACCTCTTTGGAACATTCAAAGCAGCATCCACGATTCTTCCGATGTTAGTGAAAAGTATGCTAAAGTTGATATCTTTTCCTTTCCAAAAGGATCAAGAGCCGGGATATTATTCCATGATATATTTGAGCACCTTGATTTTACAGGAAGAGAATCTATAACCCCGGAGCAATTAGTGGCAGAAAAATTAGAAGAATACGGATTTGATCTATTATGGAAAGAAACGGTATGTAATATGATCAAAAAGGTCATTTCCGTTCCGCTCCTGATGGGGAAAAAGGATCTATTCTTGTCTTCCATTAAATGGGAGGACAGAATAAATGAAATGGAATTTTACTTCCCGTTAAAACCTGTTACACCACAAAGACTTAAAAGGATCTTCGAAGAATACGGTACTACCAATCTTCCCACAGGATTTATCGGCAAGCTCGAGAAGCTTACGTTTCTCCCTGCAGAAGGTTTTATGAAGGGCTATATCGATTTGATATTTTATTATAATGGTCGCTATTATCTAGTGGACTGGAAATCAAATTTTTTAGGTACAAAAATTGAGGCTTATAGAAAAGATTCTTTGTATGAAACCATGAAAAACGAGTTTTATATTTTGCAATATCATATATATGTACTTGCCCTTCATCAGTATTTGCAATCGAGGATGCCGGGTTACAGTTATGAAACAAATTTTGGCGGTGTATTTTATATATTCTTAAGAGGCGTTGATCTTGAAAAAGGCCCTGAATTTGGCATCTATAACGATGTTCCGGATATTAAACTGGTTAATGCACTCGGACAGGCACTTATTCCGAGTTATAATAATTAATCACTGCTGTATAAAAATTTTTAATAATCTTATAACGCATAGAAAACATAAAGAATATGGTTGATTTGATCGGGATCGACTTGAAATTGCCTCCGTTTTAGTACGATAACTCACCACCCATTCGCTACAGTCTTCGCTCTGCGAGCTTCGACCCGGCAAGTCGCTCATTAGACGCGGAGAACGCAGAGGTCATTTGTTTTATTGTTTTTCGGCGAGAGGACGAAAAACAATAAGAAACATGCCCTGCGGGCATTGGGGGGTCTTAAAATATCGCGTAGCGATTGATTTTTTTCTTTTGCCGGCCTTTCAACGGCAAAAGAAAAGTATCTTTTCTTTGCGCTCTCTGCGACTTTGCGGTGAATAGGAATTCAATAGTTATGAATCGACAAATAACAACCCTTTATCAAACAGGATTGCTGTCTGAAATAGATATCCATTTTGCCAGGTTTATGTCACGCCTTTCCAAAAATGATGATCCGGATATTCTCCTTGGCTCAGCGCTCGTCAGCAACGCCACCAGAAGTGGAGATGTCTGTCTTGATCTTACTTTGTTTGCAGAAAACGTACTCTTTGAAAAACAAAATGGTAAAGAATCTGTTGTATGTCCAAAACTTTCCACATGGAAACAAAAGTTATCTTCAATCTCTGCTGTAGGAAAGCCCGGTGATTATTATCCGCTTATTCTGGATGAAAAAAACAGACTTTATCTTTATCGTTACTGGGATTACGAGAAAAAACTTGTAGATTCTATAACCAACCGGATTAAAAAGGATATTAAAGAAATAAATTTATCCCTTTTGCATGATAGCCTGACAAGACTTTTCCCAAAAAATGACGACAATGATATCAATTGGCAAAAAATTGCTTCATTAACCTCAATTTTGCATAATTTTTGTGTAATTTCAGGTGGACCCGGAACCGGAAAGACCTTCACAATTGCCACAATTCTATCACTCTTATTAGAACAGGCCGGAGAAGAAAAGCTTCGTATCTTCCTTGCGGCGCCAACAGGAAAAGCAGCGGCAAGACTTATTCAATCGATAAATGATGCTAAAGAGAATCTTAATTGCCGCCAGGATATCAAAGACTCCATTCCGAAAGAATCTTACACAATACACAGGATGCTGAAAACGATACCTGGTTCACCTTATTTTCAATATAACTGGAAAAACCTCCTTCCTGCAGATATTGTTGTAGTGGACGAAGCTTCCATGGCGGATATTGCCTTGATGTCTAAACTGGTACAGGCTGTACCTTCCGACAGCAAAATTATTCTTGTGGGAGATAAAGATCAGCTTGCATCGGTTGAAGCGGGTTCCGTGCTGGGTGATATTTGTGACAGGGATAACGTTCACGGTTTTTCAAAAGATTATCTTAAAAGGGTCATGGAATTAACAGGTGAAAAGATTGATATGCTGTCGGGCCAAAAGATAAACAAAATGGGTCTTCATGATTGTATTGTTTATTTAAAAAAGAGTTATCGATTTGCCCAAAGCATCGAAATTGGCGGAGTGAGCCGGGCTGTGAATATGGGAGATGCAGATAAGGTTTTATCCCTGTTAAAAAAGGCCGGTAATAATACCATAAAATGGGAAAATAATTTGTCACTAAATGCAATGCATAAGGCGCTTATAAACAATGTAATTAAAGGCTATAAAGATTATTTAAAAACAGACGACCCGCGAAGAGCCCTTGAACTTTTTGAACGATTTAAAATATTATGCGCAGTTAGAATTGGTCCTTATGGTATTGATGCTTTAAACAGATTTGCAGAGAATGTATTAAGACGGAAGGGACTCATTTTATTTGATTCTTCCTCTAATAATCCATGGTATAACGGCAGACCGGTTTTGATAACAAGAAATGACTATAATATGGGACTTTTTAATGGCGACATCGGAATAACCATGCCGGATTTAACTGCCGATAACAATAGGTTATACGTTTTTTTTCCAGGGGCTTCCGGTGGCTTGAAACGATTTTCACCCCAGAGACTTCCTGAACATGAAACGGTTTATGCAATGACCATTCATAAAAGTCAGGGATCAGAATTTGATAATGTTCTTCTTGTTTTACCGGATAAGGATTATCCGATACTTACAAAAGAACTTATTTACACAGGGGTCACAAGGGCCAGGAAGAGTGTTTCAATATGGGGGAGTGAAAATGTCTTGCGCGCTTCGATATCACGTAAAATTGAAAGGAGTTCAGGGCTGCGGGATGCACTGTGGCGAGATAGTAAATAGTGTCTGAACGTTGAACGGTTATCCTTTATCTAATTTCCCAGCCCTGGAGTGAAGTGGCGCAGGTTTCAAGATATGAAGAGCTATTTGTACATGATATTCCTGCAGAAATAGTTGTTTGGATTTTGTCCAATATATTGCAGTTATCTGAGCATCCGGGAAAATATTTTCTTGTGTCACATTCTTTACACGGGCTCTTAATAAGATAGCCGATTTCAAAATCGAATTTATTTCTTATAACAGTCATTTTATGATATTCACCCCATAAAAATTATTTTTACAACCAGTTTATTGTTTATTTTTATCACAAAATTTTTTATATAGCAAGATAAAAAAATTATATCCTAATTGGGCAAAAACCCAATTAGGTGTTATTTGTTAATTGTTATTGGTTTTAGGTGAAATATTAACAGAATTATATCTCACTTTTGATAGAAATAAGGGGCAAATATGAGTGATATAGATTTACAAGCAGGCAAAATCAAATTTGAAGGCGAATGGCTTTCCGCGCAGGATTTGTCTAATAAGATTCAAGAAAAAATGGATGCCAGTGATATGAAATTCTCAAGTCTTGCAAGTGCCTTAGAGGAACTAAACAAGGCTTTGGAAAATTCACATACAATAGAGACTAGGATCGTCATTCCCAAAGAGCAATATAAAAAATTAAAAGCGCTTGGAGGTAACGATGAAAGGGAGTGTCTCCTTAAGGCGATCAAAGCATTCATTAAAGGCGGAGTTCAGATGAAACCGGCTCCGGGATCGCAGTCCGAATCATATGCTGAACCAAGTGGGAAAATTAAAAAGATTATAAAATGTGCAAAATGTAGCGCAGACATAGAGATCAACGAAGATAAAAAACCTACACAAATCAAATGTCCTGTATGCAACGCCGTCGGACGTTTGAAATCTTAAAAAACAGTACGGACTAGTCATCTATCTTACAAAACGGAAAAACTTGTAATTCCAGACCTCTTCCAAAGGTCTCTAATAATGATATACATGCTCTCGGGTTATCGGCAGAGTGTTATTCAATCCATTGGAGAAAAGAACCTGAAACAAGCGTAACTCACCGTACTTGAATCCTGCTGCGGAACAGCTTAAAAACAGGCGCCATTGTCTCACAAACGCTTCATTAAACAATTTCCTGATTTTATCGATATTTTGTTCGTAATTTTCCATCCACTTTTCAAGAGTTTTGGCATAGTGCAACCGCAAATTTTCAGCATCAAGTATGGAAAAACCGATTTTACCCATTTCGCGTATTATTTTGTGAAGCGTTGGAAGATAGCTTCCAGGAAATATATACTTATATATCCAGGGATCTCTTGGAGACGGGGTATCCTTTCCGATGGTATGTAGCAGACCCAGACCGCCGGTTTTTAATAATTCCGAAGCTTTCTGAAAAAAGGAAGGGATGAATTTTTCTCCCACATGCTCAAACATACCGATAGAAACCACTTTATCGAACTTTCCATTTAGATATCGGTAATCCTTATATACAACTTTAATCTGATCTTGAAGCCCTAATTCTTTAATTCTGCGATTGGCATACTCGAACTGATTTTGTGATAGCGTATTTCCAACTCCTGTTATTCCGTATTTTTGGGCGGCGTAGATAAGCATTCCGCCCCAACCGCAGCCAATGTCGAGGAGAGATTCATTTGGTTTAAGTAAAAGTTTGCGGGCAATATGTTCGTATTTATCCAATTGTGCCTGTTCCAGGGAATTGTCCGGCTCTTTAAAATAGGCACAGGAGTATGTCATGGTCTTGTCAAGATATTGTGCATAAAATTCATCTCCCAAATCGTAATGGAAAGAAATATTCTTCGGAGAACGCCGCAGCGTATCTCTGTTTAGAAGCATAAGGATTAAAAATCGAAATTTTTGCCAAAAAGGTAACTTGAAATCGTCAAAATTAACGGCAATTCCCAGACGTAAAAGCTCAAGCATATCGTTCTCTATTTCCAGATCTCCCTCCATATAGGATTCACCAAACCCTAAAAAACCTTTTCTTATGATATTTCTGGCACAACTTCTGGTTTTAAGACGTAATATTACCCGTGGAATCTTTCCGAAACATATTTTATCTCCATCCCAAAATTCTATGGCAAAACATGCCTCAGGATCAGATTTATGTATCATCTTGGCTAAGTTTTTAAAGGTTTCTTTCATGATTCAAATCTCGTTAAGTCGTTGAGTTGTTGAGACTATTTGACAATGTCTGAAGCTAGTATCCTCATTCGGGGTATAAGCGATAACTTAACAATTAATTATTAATAATTGAATATTGATTATTAACTATTTTCTCTGGACGTGTACCATTATGCTTCTTTTCTCAAGTTCATCAAACATTTCCTCAGGATCAAAGGCAAGCTCCGGAGCGATAACACCCTTAGCCTTTACTTGGCCCCTAATTATCATCTGTGCACCTATGCTCATTGGTATGCCGACACATCGTGTATATGCACGCAATTCTTCCCATCCTTCCACAGATCCGTCAGACTTCGGATGTGTGTGCGTCAGGATAAATTGAACAGGCTTTCCTTCCTTGATCCCTGTGACATCCACATGCAGCGCATAGCCGTAAATATCCGTGTTCTGCCCCTCTTTGGATTGAACAAGATAGCCGGCAATCACGTCGAGAACACCGACTTCAACACCTGCTATCTTTACTTTGTCATTACGCAAAAATCCCCAGTCATAAAGTTCCCTTATAAGTTTCATATTTTTAGGGGGCCAGGTGCCGCGAACTTCGATCAGCCTGATACCTTTATGTGCCAGAGATTTTGGAAGGGTCAAAGTTTCTGCGTGAGGTATGATATACTGAAGATGTGTACCAAAGGGTTGAGGTAATTCGATTTCCAGGGGTCTGGCAAACGGTGGGACCTGAATCAGTTTTCCGGCCTCATATACAACACGAGATTCAAGATTTGGATCATACTCAATCCGAGTTGTTTCTGCTATTGAGGGTGAGAAGGCAATTGGCCTGAATGCACCGTGGCTTATCCGTATTGTATCTACGGTATCGAGCCGGTCGGCCGCGTATTTTGCCATAAGGTTGGTAATCCCCGGCGTCATACCGACGCCCGGTATCATTGTCTTTCCTATATCTTTGAACTGTTGATCATACTCCCATTCAGTAGTGCAGCCGTTCAAATTTATTCCGTTGACTCCAGCCTCGACCATGAGAGATGTCGTGTGATCGTTCATGGAAATTGCTGTACCATCCATAACGATATCGTAATCTTTCATTAGACTAACGGTCTTTTCCCTGTCATATACATCAGCTTTAATAAAATTGACCCGTGGATCTCCAAGCCAGGCAACCACTTCTTTGGCGCCGTCTTCATTCACATCCGCAATGGTAAGCTTTTCATAATCGGAAAATTGTACGAGGTCATTAACTGATTCACGACTGATTTTTCCTGCAGCTCCAAGGCATAATATTTTCATGTTTTGTTTCAGTCCCTTAGGGTTCATATAAAAAGTAAGTTTTTACCTTTATTGTAATTTCTTACATCGAAGGATCGAGTTAAAAATTCAGAAATGTTAAAATACCAATCCTTTTTCAACAAGAATCTTGACAACATGGTTTACTTTGCCTTTATCAGCGTATTCCTTGGTGAATTTTTCAAAAAGCTCACCCGAGGTCATTATATCCACTGTCTTTCCCCATACTCGCCAACCTTTCCTTGTTGCAGCATTCAGTGCTATTATTGAAACATAGGGATTCTCTTTCAAATTCTCAATGGTTCGTGGAGACAGGAGGTCTGCAAAAACTAAATGTTGATCATCTAAAACGCGGAGTGACCCTTTGGGAGATACATTCGGTTGTCCGCTTTTGTTTGCCGTTGCCACCAAAGACGGTTTAATCTCTGATATGGCCTTTTTTAATTCATCACTAATCTTTTCCATTTTTTTCTCCTAATTAAAGTTAAAAAAGTTATAAGATAATTGCAACATTACCAAATATCTATGCCGGATGTCAAATACTGAAATACAAGAAAAATTAAAGAGGTGCTTTTGATAGAGTGAATTATTTTGAATCAATTTTTTGAATTAAATTAGACCGTTGAAGATAATTAGAAATATTAAAATCGTGTAACTGTCTGAAGGTATTAGTCCGCCTCAGATAATGTGGATTAAGAAAGAACAGGGGCTTGCATTTTAGCGGTTTTATTTAATAGACACGCACTGTTTTTTTTTACATCTCTCTAGCTTCTCTCATCGTTGCTAAGATATCTATATATTCCTTTTGTCCCTGATAGAGTCTGCACATATCTATCAGAATTCCGGCTATTTGAGCAAGTGCCTGAACAAAATTAACATCTTCCAGAGAAAACTCCCAATGTTTGGAAGTATAGACCCGCATTGCTCCAATCACATTGCCACGGACAAAAATAGGCATGGACAGAATAGAAGTAATGCCTTCTTTTTTTGCAGCCTCCGAGTACTGGATTCTTGGGTCATCTGTAACATCATAAATTGCAACCGGCCCGTCAGATAAAGATCGTGCAATGGAGCGTAAGGAACTTATAGGGCCTTTATTCAAATACTCAGCGCTCAGTCCGCATGAAGCGGCCACTTCTAATTTACTGTTTTTTAGGTTAATAAGAAATAAAGCACATCCCTTAATATCTAAAGCTTCTTTAACGCTTTCCACCGTTAACTGGACCACCTTTTCCGGATCTCTAGACATGGACATTGCTCTGGTGACTTTGAGCAGGGTTTCGTAATTTGCGAGTTGTTTTTTCATTTTTCCTCCTTTTCTGATTTAGGGGAATTATTAAATGATGTCTATATTTAAAAATATCTCACTTTTTTCCATGTAAATAGTATACTATAAAAACAGAGTCCACAGAAATCAATAAGTAAAGAAGATGGGATGAGTTCCCGGGGAATTTTTCGATTTTAACTCTATCAGATTTCTTTTTAATCTTTCACTTTCCTTATGCCGTCCATTTTTTTCATAGCTGCATGTACATATACATTTAATCGGGGCCATTAATATATGTTAAAGATATCTCAAGACTTAGGATTCTTGAAAAATTTGTGCCTTAGCAGCATATTATAGCTCTATTAATTTGATAAATACAGTTATTCTGCCCAAACAACTTCAAACAGCTTTATGCTATCATCGAATCCCTTTGGTTGAAATGTTCCTCTTTCAATAAACGAAAAGCCACTTCCAGCTGTGAGTTGTTTTGTTACATCCGAAACCAATAATTGATTCCCTTTACATTCTGAGGCGATCCGGGAAGCAACAACCACCGCTTGCCCGAAGGGATGTTTGGCTTCCCGCCTAACAACTTCACCGGTATTTATCCCAATTCGTACCTGAATTGATGGCAAAGCCTCCAATATTTCTAGTTGAATTTTGCATGCACATTTTATGGCGGCCGATGCAGATGCAAAAGACAGCATGAAGCCGTCACCGAGATTTTGCAGTTCCCTTCCACCATATCGCTTTAGTTGATTTCTAATTATTTTATCATGTTTTAGAAAAAGATCACGTGCAGCAGCATCACCGATTTGGGTAACAAGATCTGTTGAAGAGACAATATCGGTAAAAACAATGGTTGCCTGTTCAACGATTTCAGAGTCTTCAGCGGAAAGAGTTTCTGTCTTATCAACCTGCCCGGCTGGTTCTCTTCCACAAAGAAATTCTAGAATCTCTCTTATAACTTTATTCGATTCACCATACCATGCAAGGTGAGCATTTCCACTCAATATCTTAAAATATGAATTGGGGATTTCCCTCGCCAACTGCCTGCCATGACGGATTACAATGGCTTTATCACCTTCCCGATGAAGAATAAGGGCTGGAATTTTAATGCTGGAAAGAATTTCGGTTACATCGAGTGAATAGCAAAGCTCCAACATCCTGGCTGCAACTTCAGCACCAGAGGATTGTTTCTGATACATAGCGAGGCTTTGAAGCTCCTCCGCTGTAGCTTCTGGAATAAACAAGTCAGCGAGCGTTTTGGAGCCAAGCCCCCAGGATGATCTGACAAGCGAGAGCAGGGCATTTTGGAGATCTTTTTTTGCCAGGGTTTCCCCATTGGCATAGGTTCCGTAAAGTATCAAATTAGTAACCCTTTTGGGGTGTCGGGCCGTATATGCTATAGCTGTTGGGCCTGACATAGAGGAACCGAACAGATTAAATTTTTCAATACCCAAATGGTCTACTACTGTTTCGAGATCTAAAAGCTCAGATTCGAGCGTAAATTCTTTTCTATCTCTGTCAGATTGGCCGCAGCCATGCTTGTCGTAAAAGATAATTTTCGTTCTTTGTGCCAGCTGTTCGTAAAATTTATTTGTATATGGATCTTCAAGAATGAAGGCAAGACTTGTCACCCATACAGGAGGAACAACAAGATATTGCCCCTTTCCAAATGTTGAGTAAGCAATCTTTACTCCATCTTTTCGTTTAACAAACTGTATTGAGGGTTTCATTCCGGTAATTTTCTAATTTAATAGAACAAATTGAGGTTGATAAAATTATATCCCATTATTCCAGCATAACGTCAAGTTGCGATACATAATTGGGACCCAAGATATTTTTGTATGACCAGACCAGTGTCAATTGCGGTTACTCCAAGCTCCATCTTTTACTTCTCAGATATTATTTATTGTATATATGAAAGATCTTTTTCAGAGAGTCGACAGTTCCTTTTCATATTTTTCCACCCATCCGTCTGCACCGCATTCCTCGAGGATTTCTATTGCTCTGTTCATGTTTTCCTTGGCTTTTAATTGATCGCCTTTTCGTTTAAACAGTTCAGCGTAAAGAGCATAATCCCTACCCAAAAACCACATCATTTCATTTCTTGTATCAGCTTCGATGGCCTTCATGATCCAATTTTCTGCCTCAGCTATGTGTTGCTCATTGATGTTAATTAAAATCTCTCCTATTAACCTATTCATACGACCTTCATGGATTCTAATCCTATTCTCGCGCACGAAAGCACAAAGTGCGTCCACATCAATGTCTGATTCTTTCTTCATCATCTTTGCCCTATATAAAGCTATTCTATTCAAACGCAACCAACCAGGCATCACATTCTTGTTTTCTAAAAGCCGAATTGCGTCCTCATAGTGATTCACTGCACTTTGATATTCTCTGATTTGAAAATTGACATCGCCCAAAAATTGGTTGCATGTAACATCCCAATAGAATTGATTTATCCTTTCATTAGATCTGAGGCCTTTCAACAAGTAATCTCTCGCTCGATCCCAAAGCCCTTTTCCGTAACAGGAGACTCCAAGAGACGAAAAAGCGAATACCTTCGGAAGTATATCACCACTTTCCTCTGCTATACGAATAGACTCGTGGCTGGTCTCCCAAGCCAGATTCAGCTTTCCCTGGAAGTAATAGACCAAGTAACTCAAAAGAGCTTTGTATACCGAAACCGTTACAGACCTATTCGCCTGAGCATAAAGATTGATAGTCTCCTCCAAACGGAGTGATGCTTTTTCAAATTCACAGTTTAACGATAGAGCATAGCCAGACCAATAATTTGCCGAAACTAAGGAATAAAAATCTTTTGTTTTTCTTGATAACTCTAATGCTTCCCCCAAGTGCTCGAATGCTTTATCAAAATCCTCTTCCACGCAATATTCATAGGTCCCCATGACACTGAATATCTGAGATATCCTTTTTCCGTAATTTAGTTTTAACGCCAAATCGACTACTGGCTTAATGGCTTCTTTTGCTTCGTGGAAAAAGTTCATCTCTGTCAAATGAAGGCCTAGTACGGTCCTGGCGTCGATTATACTTTTTTGCATATCATCTGTTCGAGGTAGTTTTTCTAGAGACAATATTGTTTTCCTTGTATATGGGATGGCCTGGTCTAATGAACCTGTCTTCCCGGCTTTCTTGGCTACTAGCTTCGAATATTCAGCTGATTTCTCATAAATTTCGCTCTGAAAATAATGCTCGGATAGAATCTCATAATGCTCATCAATATTATCTTCATATAGTCGCTCAATTGCATTTGCTATATCTTCATGAAGTCTCTTCTTCCTCTTAGTAAGTATAGAATCATAGACCACCGCACGAGTCAGCGCATGTTTGAAGATATTAGTAGATTTTGGGAATATGCCCCTTTCGTAGACCAACTCTGAATCCCTCAAAGCGGACAGATGGGAAAGCAATGCTTGTTCAGAAAGTCCAGTCACCCTCTTTATTAGCGCGTAGCTAAATTCTCTTTCGACAACAGACCCGATCTGAAGTACATCTTTGGCACCTTCAGGTAACGAATCAACCCTTGCCATGATTACATCTTGGATCGTAGAAGGAATGGTAACATCCTGGATATCTTTTATCATATGATATTTGTTATCTTTTTTCTCTATGATCTTTAGGTCTTTAATGGATCTTATAAACTCCTCAATGAAAAAGGGGACTCCTTCCGTCTTCT
The DNA here is from genome assembly GCA_964561845.1 of uncultured Desulfobacterales bacterium. Classification (GTDB taxonomy): domain Bacteria; phylum Desulfobacterota; class Desulfobacteria; order Desulfobacterales; family JAUVVS01; genus JAUVVS01. The sequence goes on from CAZLRK010000019.1 coordinate 27,474, forward strand.
CCAAGATGAACTGCTCAACGTTCCCGTCCATATCCTCTGTACCCAAAAGGTGGCTCGCCATCGCCAGGGTCTCTCTGTTTGAGAGCCTATTCAAGTTCACTTGACTGTGAAAGGATTTCCCTCCCCACGCGTGAACAAACTCAGGCCGGTAAGTGAATATCAAAAATACCTTCGCCCCGGTTATGTTATCTAACAGATCCTTAAAGGAATCTTCGGAGCTCTTATCAATCCAGTGGAAATCCTCAACGGCCATTATCAGTGGTCGTATCTCTGAACCTTTGAGCACAATCCTCTTCAATGCCTCCATAATTCGGTCTTTTCTTCCCTCAGGGCTCATGGGAATTTTATCGATACCACTATCTTTGACCGATAATAGCTCCAGAAGGTATGGAAGCGTAGAGGCTTCATCGGCCCCTAATACTTTCAGTTGTTTTTTAACCTTTTCCTTGATTTCGGAATCTCCGTCACCCTCACGGATATCGAAGTTTGCCTTTAGGATGTCTATGAGCGGATGATATGCCACACTACGACTGTAAGAGAGACACTTCCCCTCTAAGAAGGTCGCGTCTTCATTGGCCACTGCCTTTCTGAACTCATACAGGAGCCTGGATTTTCCTACTCCGGCTTCTGCCATGATCGAAAAGGCCTGCCCCCGACCTGACTTTGACCTCTCAAAACCATCCAGTAAAAGCTCAAGTTCCCTCTTCCTTCCTATAAAATGGGTCAATCCCCGTTCAGCACTGACATCAAAGCGTGTCCTTCTGGTACTGGGGGCGATCACCCTGTAAACATTGACTAGTTTTTCCTTGCCCTTGACTTCTCGCTCCCCCAGACCCTCAAAGCGGAAGAAACCCTCCGTAAGCTTGAATGTCTCCTCGGTGACGTAGCTGGTTCCTGGCTCAGCCAGCCCTTCCATCCTAGAGGCCAGATTCACCGTATTCCCTACAACCTTGAACTCAACTCTTAAGTCATTGCCCAGCGTGCCCACAACCACAGGCCCTGAATTAATTCCGATCCGCATTTTAAGAGACGGTATGCCCTCTCGCTCCTGTTTTATCCTGTTGTTGAACCTGGCCATCTCTCTGTGTATGGCCAAACTGGACCGAATCGCACGCTGAGGAGCGTCCTCCAATGCAACGGGAGCGCCGAAAAGAGCCATAATCCCATCTCCGGTCATCTCATTAACCGTGCCCTCGTAATCGTGAACCCTATGGATGAGGATTTCGTAAACTTGGTCCATGATGCCGTAAGCCTCTTCAGGGCCGAGCTTCTCGACAAGGCCGGTGAAACCCTCCATATCGCAGAACATAACCGTGACCTGCTTACGTTCACCTTCGATTTTATCCTTTTGAGCCAGAATTTTATCTGCAAGCCCTTTTGGAAGATAACGCTGGATTTTTTCGAGCTTTTCTTCAAAGGATAAATCTTTTTGAATTGGCTCGGAAGGAGGGGTTAGTTTATTACCGCATTTACCACATAATTTATCACTAAGAAGAATTTCGGCGCCGCATTGAGAACAGGAGCGTGAAAATTCTGTCCCGCACTCACGACAAAATTGGTTAGTATCAGGGTTTTCTATCCCGCAGTTCGGACAGTGCATTAGCAAGCCCCCGGAAAGAGTTGTGAGTGGATTCGCTATATACTTTTTCCTTTGAAATTATTATAAACCCAGAGAGATGAGTTATGGTTTATATCAGCAAACTGAAGAGCTACATTTTTTTAACTTTTTCAGCCCTTCGCAGGTATGTACAAAGAGAAACCATTATTTTTTTCTGCAAACCGGGAACCGTTTTAAGCAAATGATCGAAAGAACTCTTATTAACGAATAATAAATTTATATCTGTTTCAGCCATAACGGATGCCGTTCGAGGCTCCCCATCGATAAGAGATATCTCTCCGAAATAATCGCCACTCTTTAAGTTGCGAATGATCTTTCGACCTTTTTTAACCTGGGCCTTGCCCTCTATGATCAAGAAGAAATCACAACCTTTTTCACCTTCCTTAGCCATGACTTGGCCCGCATCAATTTTAACCTTATCCGTATGCTTGGAGAGCTCAGTTAGTTGGCGTTTGCTAAGATTACTAAACAGAGGTACTGTTTTAAGAATAGCTATCTTCTCATCACGGCGAAATAGAAACATTCTACTCTCTCCTTATTATAAAATGCTCTTTTTAAAAATTTCTTTTACCAAGAAGAATAGAATCCCAACAGAACGAGCAATATTCCATTAGGAGCGAAGTAAGCACAATTTGGGGGTGTTCTCCATTGAATTAACCTCTAAATGAAGTTGAAATAATGATAAATTACAACTAATTGTTATTAAAAATAAAAAAGAAAATTAAGTCAAGAAGAATTTAAATTTGAAGTTTGGTTAAAATTAGAGGTTTTAATCTTATAGAAGGTACATAATTCCTTAAATTGTCCGGTTTTCATGTATCAACAGCGATTCAATCTTTAACATATTAAAAAATGAAAGTATCAAGGCTGAGTCAGGATTAAGAATTTCAGGCTTGTGATATATTATAAGTGTTTTATCCATCGTCCAGATTGCAAATATCTGGATTGATGGTTGCTATTTAGAATGCAACTTATTTTCTTTCAATCCCTTGGTTCGGTTAGGTAACCGGAATCACAAAACCAAAGGTGCTCCCTTTTCCTTCCCCTTCGCTTTCTACCCAAATCCTGCCTCCATGCATCTCCACCAAGCTCTTTGTTAAGGAAAGGCCCAAACCTGTTCCGGGGGTTTTTCCTCTAATACCACCGTTGGCCTGGTAAAACTTATTGAATAACTTATCAATATTCTCAGGAGCAATACCAATGCCACTATCAGCTACGCATATCTGTATTGCTGGTTGCTGATTGATGGTTGTTGATTGAGCAAAGACGCGGATTTCTCCGCCCTCAGGAGTAAACTTGGCTGCATTGGAAAGTAAATTGAACATGATTTGCTTGAGTTTTTGTTCATCTGTCTGCATCTTAAGATCTGACAAATCATCCTGAATCTTGAGATCAAGGCTTATCTTGTGCTTGTGTGCCTTTTGCTTGATCGAGACAAGGCTGCTTTCCAGCAAACATTTTATGTTCACTTTGGAAAGCCCCATTTTCATTTTGCCAGTTTCTATTTTAGAGAGATCCAGGATGTCGTTTATCAGAGAAAGTAGATGTTTCCCGCTGTATAGGACATCTTCTACGTATTCCGCCTGTTTCTCATTGAGTTCGCCAAAGTATTTGTCCCTCAGAACTTCGGAAAAACCGATAATGGCATTCAAAGGTGTTCTCAGTTCATGAGACACGCTGGCCAGAAATTCACTTTTGGCGCGGTTGGCGACTTCTGCTTCATCTTTCGCTTTGTGCAGTTCCACAGTTCGTGCTGCAACCTTTCTTTCAAGATCATCGTGAGATTTCTTTAATGCCTCCTCTGTTTGTTTTCGCTTCTTTATTTCCCGTGTAAGTTGCTTATTTACTCCCACTAATTCGGCAGTACGCTCCTTTACGCGTTGTTCAAGCTCCTCGTGAGCTTTTTGCAGCGCTTCCTCCGCCTGTTTGATTTTTTTATTGTTCTCCAGTTTTTCAAGGCAATTCTCCACACGGAAATATAGCTCTTCCACCTTCACGGGTTTTATCAAGAAATCATCCACGCCAAGCCTGAAGGCATCAATTATGATAGGCTTTTTAGCGTAGCCTGTGATGATGATGGCCATGATTTCAGGATGCAGTTCTTTTGCCTTTTTCAATACTTGCATTCCATCAATATGTTTCATCATAAGGTCGGTAATCACAAGATCAAAAAAAGTTTTTTTCAACAGCTCAACAGCTTTTTCGCCACTATCAGCGCTTGTAATCTGATACCCTTTTTTCTCAAGAACTTTTTCAATTGCACTTATAATAAGAGGGTCGTCATCAACCAGCAAAATTGAATGATTTTCCATAACTTTACTCCATAATTGCCATATAATTAAGTTACTGGCAGGTAGGTAGTAAATACAGTCCCGACTTCAGGTGAATTTTTCGAGAGGTATGTAAATGCAAAAAGTCGAGCTTACCTATGACAAGATAGCGATCCAAGGAAATTTTGAGTTCCCTGATTTTTCCATGCCAGTTATAATCACACCAGGTATCCATAATTTATGCAATAAAAATGCCAATACGTAAGGTATCAGTGAATTCAAATAAAAAAACTAAAATATATCATGTTATCAGCAAGATACAGCCTAATATATTGATGAGAACAGTCTTTTTAGAAGAACTGTTATAGAGGGAGAGGGCGGTGAACTTTGTCAAAATTTTGTCACATATGGGAAAATAAATGGTGCACTTTTGAATTTAAATACTTGTTCCTTTTACGCCAATCCTTTGGAGATATATACTTTACTCCTAAGGACCAAATGCCTCTTTTGTCCTTTTTAGCCTCTGACTCAGCTTGCGAGTAAGGCATTAAATCAAAACCTCTTGGTGGGTTCCCTCGATAAACCTCGGCAAGACCGGCTTTGATCAGTTCTATATTAACATTATTGCTATTGACGTATAAAACGCCAAGGATACGATTGTAAAGCCCTAAACCATAGCCCTTTATTTCAACAGTCTTATTCAGCATCATTCCGGCAAGGAATTTTTTGGCTTTCATACTATATGGTTGACCTGACAATCTTTTCTTTAAAAGATCACCAAAGGTATGTTGTGTAGATTTTAGTTGACATTTCAAATTTGCACGGTATAATTGAAATATGATTTCAAGATCCATAAATATTCCATATAAAAGGAATAGTGTATTTCTCTTTGGTCCGCGGCAGGTGGGCAAGAGCACCCTGGTTCGGCATCTACTTTCCGGTGAAGAGCATATTGAAATTGATCTGTTAAAAAGTGATGTTTTACTGAAGTATAAGACCAACCCCAGCCAATTACGAGCAGAATGCGAATTTTTGGTAAAAGAAAAAAAGAAATTTTATGTGTTTATTGATGAAATCCAGAAATGTCCTGAACTTTTAGATGAGGTGCACTATCTCATTGAGAAATTTGGCCGAAAAATTCTTTTCATTCTTACAGGATCGAGCGCACGGAAGCTAAAGAAAGCTTCCGTAAATATGTTGGCGGGCAGGGCCTGGCAGTATTTTCTATTCCCATTCACACATATTGAAATTGGCTCAACATTCGATCTTGATTCTGCAATTACCAGGGGAACCCTTCCACCAATAATTAATGAGTCGATGAAAGATGCATTTCGAATGTTAAGAACTTATGTACAAACCTACCTCAAAGAAGAAATCCTTGACGAGGCCATTGTGAGGAATATCGGCGCTTTTAGTCGTTTTTTGGACATTGCCGCCGACCAGAGCGGTAAAATAGTTAATTTTTCCACTATAGCTCGCGATACCGGAGTGAGCAGCAACACCATAAAAGGCTATTATCAGATTCTGGAAGATACGCTTATTGCGTTAAGACTGGGGCCGTATCTGAAGAGTGCACGAAAACGGCTTACTATGCATCCTAAATATTACCTTTTTGACATAGGAATTATCAATGCCAGCAGCGGAAGAATTTCGCCATCATCTGTAAAAGGAACAACAACTTATGGGATGCTTTTTGAACATTTTGTTATCCTGGAAACTTATCGACTGATACATTATGCCGAGAAACCTCATAGGCTATATCATTGGCGCTCTGCCCATGGAGCCGAAGTGGATTTGATCATAGAAACCGCAGATAGCTTGTGGGCAGTTGAAATTAAATCTTATCCGACCGTTAAATCTGGGAACCTAACCGGTTTGAAATCTTTTATGGAAGATCATCTCAATGCCAAACCTATTTGTGTATCTACCTGTGATACACCGTATATGGGAGGAGTTATTCCGGTTATTCCATGGAAGTACATGTATGGAAAGGATTTCTTAAACATTATTTAGAAATAAATCAAAGGGCTTCAAACTTTGACTATCTTTTCAACTCTGCTTACTGAATACCCTATCCTTTGTCGTATTCCTGATGAGTATCGATGAATTGATTAAACCGCCACCCATTTTAGCAGGTAGTGGTCTAATCGCAAACGCTATCGCTTGAAAAAGTATTGAGTCCAAATTCACGTATCCAAATACCCACTATACCCTATCAATCTCAAAAGCCTCTCCCCAGGCCTCGATCAGCTTGTCTGTTCGTTTTTGGAGGCGCTGTGAAATAATTTCCGCAAGCTTCTCCATAAAAACATACCCCAGTGCCGGGTTCTGCTCAAACATAGCTTTGAGGTTAGCCGCTCGGATGGAAAAAATTCTGGTGGGTATTGAACAGGAAGCCGTCGATGTAAGTAGATCGGGTCTTACCATTGAGGACCAGCCAAAAACTTCAGTGGGACCAACTATGTCGACCACAATTTGTCTTTCCACATCCTCCGATCGGGAGAGGATCGACTCCTCGTATTGAATATCCGTTTTTAAGATTTTTTCCTTAAACATAATGCTCAGTTCGACTTTTCCATCCAGAACGCCATACAGATTTTTAGCAGCCTCGTCCTGGTTGAATATAACTTCTTGTGATTTAAACTCCAGAATATCACACAGCTGGACGATCTCTTCGAGTTTATCCTGGGGTATATCTGAAAAAACCTTAAATTCTGTTAATAAACCTTTTTCAAGCATAATTACCTCACTTATTTAAGGATATCCCACTTTTTTCAATGTCAAATAGCATACTATAAAAACAGCTTAATGCCTAAGCAAGATTTTTTTTAAGGATCATTAAAGCATTTTTGTTAAAAAACCTTGTTTAAGACTATGGACTTTCACTTGTTAGTTTTATACGCCCCAAAAGCTACTTTTAAGAGTCAAGATGTCTTTTCTTTGAACTGACCTGTGATAAATTTATGAAGGACGCTGGACATCAAAGTCTGGTAGGGAAGCCCTTCCTTGAGTGCTCTCTTCTGAATATTAACAAGGTCTCTTTCTGAAAGTCGAATATTGACTCTCTTGTCTTTTCGGAAAGTAGCCCTGGCATACTCTTGATAGCGCTTTGCTTCCTCTTTGAAATTTGGAATTGTCTTCCATTCTCCTTTTTCAACAGAGTCAAGCAGCTCTTTTTCTTCTTTGCTTAGCTTCATCTATGTTTACCTCCCAAATATTTCTTTGTCATCTTCCGACTTGGGATTATAGTTTTCAAAAAGATGAATATTTCATCTTCTACAAACGGAACCAGATAGGCATAATCATTTATCTCGACAATAAAAATTCTCTGGTTTTGATACTTCTTTTTGTTCGGATGCTCGATTGTATCCAACAGTCCTCCGTGAGTCAGACAGAAAACGACATCTTCAAACGTTACACCCCTTTCTGTCTTAAGTTCCTCATTCTTTTCAATACTCCAGTCCAATAGTTTCATGATGCAAAAATAGCATAATGTGTGCTTAATGTCAACAGATATTACTGGATAAATCCCTTTTAACAATGTTAGTCATTCGGCTGATCCGGAATAACCCTTACCCATCAGGACCTGAAGTGCGGCCCATTTTTGTCTGCGTTCAAGGAGAAGGGAAAGATATTGATTCTCAACTTCTAAAAGGTCATCACGTGCGTCTATGCAGGTAACTTTTCATTGGAAATTATGTGATTGTTTTGGAATTTTCAGAAAATATAGACATTCACGATTTGAAAACATAATCGGAAATTTCGTTGAATGGTCTATGTTACGTATAGAAGGCAGTTATGTTGATAGTTTAGATATGTTGCGAGAATTTAGTTC
>CAZLRK010000020.1:0-35092 GCA_964561845.1 uncultured Desulfobacterales bacterium
GTGGCTCAATTCTCACGACCAAAAATGGCTCATTTTTAAACGACCGTTGACACGGGACTTGCGCACATTAGTTTAACTCGTCTCTATACGCTCCAAGATCAAAATCGTGGAAGGGAATTAATTATGAATAAAGAACAAATGCCTAAAAACAAAAGGAAAAAATCCAAATGACAGAAACTCATGAATTCGGAGGTAACTGGACAGAAGAAAAACTCAAGCAGGTAGAAAAATATCTGGATGGGAGTAACTGTTGAAAGTACAGATTATAAATTCAGAATAAACGATTTGCGAAAATCAAAAGCAAACGTAAAATTTATATCATTTGAGCCATTAATCGGGAATCTGTTACCGATAACCTGATCACCGATTACTGATTACCGACCATTATGTCATCTATCCTTCTGATAAATAAGCAACTTCTCTTTTACCCTTTTCTTCATCTACGAAATATAAAAGGACCCCACCCACCAAAAAGAGTATTAAAATAGATCCGATACTCCAGCGTGAAGCCAATTGACCAATTTGTGTAATTTGCTCGGGAGTGGGTGATATCGGCATCAATATTCTTCTGACAATTAGTCCTACAATACCTATCAAAGCCGGACCGATAATGGCTGCAAACTTACCCAGCATATTATAAAAGCCGTAATATTCGGCGGATTGATCAAGGGGGATCAAGCGAGAGTAGTAAGAACGGCTGAGGGCCTGAATACCGCCCTGGACTAATCCGATGATAATGGCCAGAATGTAGAACTCCTGTTTGTTGGTCATCATCACTCCCCATATGGTGACTATCATATAAATACAAATAGCCAGGTAAATGGATTTGCGCACACCCCACCGTTGTCCCAATTTTCCGAATGCCAAGGCAGAAGGAAACCCGACAAATTGAGTGATCAGGAGGGCTACAATTAAATCGTTTGAATCAAATCCAAGTGACATGCCATAGTCGACTGCCATACGAATAATGGTGTCAACTCCGTCAATGTAAAACCAGTATGCGAAAAGAAACAGAAAGACAGTTTTTAAATGACGGATCTTTCTAAATGTTCCGATGAATTGCCCAAGACCATCCCTTATGATTTCTCCCATATTACGGGATGAATCGGCAGATTTTACTTCCGGCACCCAGAGTATCGTAATTATAGTAAATAAACCCCACCAGAGGGCAACTGAAACAAAAGAATATCTGACGGCAGCAGCAGCATCAGGCAATCCAAATTTTTCAGGCATTAATGTCATCAAGACGTTAATAAGAAAAAGCAATCCTCCGCCAAGATATCCCATTGCAAAACCCAAGCTTGACACATGGTCAATCCTGTCTTCGTTCGCCACGCTGGGTAATAATGAATCATAAAATATAGCTGAACCCGAAAATCCGATGATCCCCATGGCATATATAAAAATGGCCCAGACCCATTCACCTTTCTGAATCAGAAAGAGACTGGCAGTCATTAGCACGCCAAGATACGCAAAAAAGATCATAAATTTCTTCTTAACCGAACCTTTATCTGCAATTGCGCCCAGAATAGGTGCCATTAAAGCCACAACTAAACTGGCAATTGAATTGCCAAGTCCAAGTTGAGCGGTGCTCATATTTATATCTGCACCAGAACTCCAGTACTGCTTGAAAAAAATCGGAAAAAATCCGGCCATAACTGTAGTGGCAAAAGCAGAATTTGCCCAGTCATACATCGCCCATCCCCAGACGGCTTTCTTTTCTTTATTCATAGTATTTTAGCTTGTCCTTTATATTTGATGACTTCGTAAAAAGTCCATTTTCTGTGTTCCGCTTCATTTCGTTGTCATTGCAACGTACTATAAGTACGCCTTATGACACGAAATTTGCGCGTCTTGAAACTGGAGCTTTTTACTTTGCCATCCCAATATTGACTTTTTATGAGTTCATCATATTTACTTCTAACAAATAAAAACGTCAACAGGAACTTTACTTATCAAGTTGAAACCTGTTTCTGTAACCAAAACAACACTTTCAATCCCTGCAGCAAATTCGCCTTCAAAGACCACCTTTGGTTCCAAAGCAAAGGTCATTCCCGGTTCAAGTCTATCTTTCCTTCCTTTTGCAATAATGGGTGGTTCGATCAATTCAAGCCCGATACAGTGTCCGATAAAATTAACCTTGTAGCCAGGTGGACCAAGATATTCCTTTTCATAGCCCAAGGATTTTGCAATTGAGACGGAATGTTGAAAAAGTTCGTCCATTGAGATCCCTGGTTTAACTTTTTCCAGTACAGAGTTATGTATTTCAATAGATGCATGGCATGCTTTCATGGCACAATCCGGCATTGCCCCTATAGAAAACATCCTTGTTTCATCCATATGAAAGCCATTGAGCACAGATCCTAAATCGATCATAATGGGTTCATTTTCAGCAAGGAGTTTATGCCCGCCGCCGCACGGGAAAGCGGCTGAAGTTCCCTCGCCACTTGCCGGTGATTCTAGAACTCCCACCTTACCCCCATTTTTGCCGCTCAATATATGCCATGGATAGCCTTCTGCTTGATAATCCCTCACCCTAAGCTTGGCTCCATGTCCCAATTTTCTGGCAAATGTCTCAAACATCCCTGCAAACTCCATTTCCGAGATGTCCGGGCGTATAGCCTCTTTCATATATGCAAAAGTTCTTCTTGTCATTCCTGCCGTCTTTTTCATTTGCTCAATTTCCCAGTCTGATTTAATCATTCGAAGATTTAATATGAGAGGGGAACCATCCACGAATTTGCTTTCATTAAAGAGATTTTTATAAAAATTGAAATCTTTTACCGGCAATACATCAAATTCAAGCCCCAGTTTATGGGGCAAACGACCGTAAAAATCAACAATTAGACCAGGTATCTCTTTTATGGATTTGATTTCAATAATATTCTTTATTGAGGATTCTTTTATGGCCCTTGGCATGTATCTTTTAATAAATAAAAGCGGCTCACCTTCATTTGGTATGAAGAGAAAGCCGTTTTGGGCTGTACCTGAAAAATAGAAGAGATCAACGCGCTGGACAATGAAAAGTCCGTCAATTTCTTCATCCATCAATTTTTGTTGTATTCGTAATTGGCGTTTATTAATTTCATCAGGAGGAATTTTGAATTCATTCATGATTTATTACTTTTGAAGCTATCTATTTTAAGTACTTTCGTAAGGCTAAAATGTTACGATTCGTTGATTTTTTCACAGATTATTTTTATTTTTGTCGTTAAATTGGGAAGTTTCTTTTTAATCAGGGAACCTAGGGAACCGATCTCCGGTAACAATTCAGATGAGAATTTAAAACACCCGGAAAATAAACACAGGGTAGGCACGAGAGAAGCGGCATATGCGGTGATCCAGTTTCCGAATTCATATACAGATTGTATATAAATGGCCACTACTGCCGTCATTGGTAATGCCCATAAGATGATCTTACCGAATAAGCCGCGTGAATGATATAGGTAGCGCGCAATGTATAATATTTGGCTAATAACGCTGATCAGCAAACAAATTATAAAGGCGGTTATTGTCAGCTCGATAGAAAAGTAAACGGCATCTTTGTCTATGATGTCAGTAATGATTTGGGCTCTTTCCTCAAACGAAAAGAAGAATTGTTTGCCCATGGGTGTTGAAAGGTATAAGTTCCATATCATTTTACTTAGATATAAAAGCACTATATAAAATATTGCCGTTACAATTATTTGAACAATGGCGGTTAGTAATACATTCAATAATTTATATATATAGTGAATGACAGGATGGTTATGGGTAAGATATTTTTTAAGCATTTGTTTCCTCCCATAAATAAGTTTTCAATTACCTCGGGGCTTTATTTCTGGACTCCTGCTCCACGTGTCTTATCACACTATCCCATGATTTATCAAGTTCAGCTTTTTACTCGATAAATTTAGGAGGAAGAGGTAATATTGTGTTTAGACCTTTCCCTGGAAGAATCATTAAGGTTGATGTCCCATGGGCCAGAATTTTGTCCTTATCATTTTTCACTTCGGCTTCAGCATACCCAAGTGTTTTGCCGAGTTTGATTTGACGCCCTTTTACAATTAGTTTACCTGATACTGCCGGAGCCAGATAGTTAAGTTTGAGGTCAACGGTAGTCATGCCTGTATTCTGGTCTTCAATACTACAGTAAACAGACCAAAACGCCGCCGCATCGATAATAGAAGAAAATACCCCGCCATGAACAAAGCCAAAAGGTTGTAAATGCTTCTTTTCAGTATCAATTTCTAAAATAGAATACCCTTTTCCAATATCACAAAATTTCATGGAAATTAAAGAAAAATATGGTGAGTCATTCACGAAGCGCTTAACCTTTTCAATATAATCCGGATTTAGTTTTTTCATATACCCCAATTAGTTACACCCCAATTGAGCGCAAATGCTCTATTGGATGTTATTCGTTATTGGTTATTTGTTATTTGAAAATACATTTGTCATGGTTTCATATATCTATCAGCAATGATATATAAAACCGATCAATGATAATCCGCAAGCCAATAACCATTAACGCTTAACGGATAACGCCTAATCGAGTTTTGACTCGATTAGGGTTACATTATTACCCTAAAATATTTTAAACTATCCTTAAGAAAAAAAATAGCAAATAAGAATAATATTATTCCTAAAAATCTGATTGTATAAATATAATTGTTACTTTTTAAAAAGAAGCGTGACTTTCCTACCACAACAGCAACAAACACTTTTGAACCAACAAGGAGAAAATAAAAAAATAGTATAAAAATTGATGCTGCAACGAGACTTTTATCCATAGCCTTGATTACCATTGGCGCTCCGATTGTAAACCAGAACATGTAGGGATTCGGGTTTAAAAAATTTGCGACAACCCCTTTTTTCATTGATTGCGGCTTTACATATTTAAAATCAATATCTGCTCCTTTAAAAGATATACTTTCATAACCCAGATAAATAAGAAATAAACCTCCTAATAAAGAAATCGTTCCTAATATCGGCATCATGTCCGATAAACGAGAGAGGATAAAGATGGTGGCAAATACGATTGGTAAATCAGTCAAAAGAGGTGCCATTGAAATCTTAATGCCTTCCCTGGTGCCGTGCTTTAGGGTTTCGGAAATCACCAATGTCAACAAAGGCCCAGGTGTAAGACCTCCACTGAGACCAAAAGCAATTCCAGACAGCAAGAATGTAATTTCTGATGTCATTTTTCAATCATGTTTCTAACATATTGTGCAATGGCAGGGGCTGAAGTCAATCCCGGACTGTCAATCCCCAACAAATGAATCACTTGTTCGCACACGCGATCCCGCTTAATGTAAAAATCCGGATAATCTTTGAGTCTCGCCTGAATTCCACTTTGGTGGAATTGGAGATCCTGAGGAGATAAGGCAGGAAAAAAAGCAGTTTCTTCCAGGAATGCTTCCGGAGGCGGAACAGGTGTTTTATGATCCTCAAAGTTGTGTATTTGTACAAGTTTAGGGCCTACTGTAACGGTATTGCCCACGATGGTTTTTGAGCCAACAGTATCCAGAGTCGGTGTGAGGTGTACACCTACGGTATGATGTCTTCCGGTTGGTGAATTTATCACGATGGGAGTCGGATAAATATTCATGCCGCGCAGATGCAATTCCGGGCGGCGGGTTCGATAAAATTTAAGAGAATCACCACGGATAGATGCTTCATTAACCGGAATATCCGGATCAACCATACGCGCCATTAGAACCGCATTGATACCTGCTGCGTTAATTACATACTTTGCAAGGGTGGCATCTTCCTTGCCGTCTCGATAGCGAATCCGAAGCTCGATTCCACCATTAACCGGTTTTAATCCCACCACTTTTGTTTCAGTAATAAATTGAACACCGTTGTTGATTGCCAAGGCGGAAACTTTTTGAACAAGAGCCGTTGGATCAAAAATGCCCGATGTTGGAACTAAAAGGGCACTATGTGCGCTTACGTTAGGCTCCAGTTTCTTGACTTCTTCTCCTGAAATTTTTTCAACATCAGGAACATTGTTTTCTATTGCACGCTTAAGATACTGATCCAGAACAAAACTCTTTTCTTCATTAGAAGCCACCATAAGTTTTCCGGTTTTTAGACAGGGAATATCATAACGTTGGCAAAATTCGTACCACAGTCGGTTTCCTTTGACACAGAGTTGTGCTTTAAGTGGTCGGGTTTTTTGGTCATAATTGATACCTGAGTGGTTTACCCCGGAATTTCTAGAAGTCTGATTTTCGCCTTTAGTTATTCCTTGATTCTTTTCAAATAAATAAATATCCTTCTCGATTTTGGATAACTCCCAGGCCAAACAGCATCCCACTATTCCACCACCAACAATTGCAATATTCAGTCTTTCACTCATATTTACGAAACCATCAAATTAGTGTTATCAGGAAATTTGAGTAGATAAGCTTTAACAGAAATAAAACTTATTTAAAATAAAATTTTTTTAAATATAGGATATCTCAATTATATTGATTTTACCAACCTCTGGTTCCTTTGCTATAAAACCTTTACAATTGAGCTTTTTCTTGATACTTTTTTATTATTAGGAGATTTTGATGATAAAGTCACAAGCCCTTGAAATAAACCTGGCGAGCTATCATGTTGAGGTAGATATAGACGCCAAATATTCAGTTCTGCAGGAAGTTATGTCCAAGTATTATGGGCTGACAGAGGGGTTAAATATCTTCCTGAAAGAACTCTCACACCCCTATAGGAATTGGCAATTTATAGTAAAAGAAGCAAGAAATTATTCTCTGAATTATTTTCATCTTATAAAAAATCATCCAAACGGGAATGATGCAGCAAATATTTTTGCAAATATTTTTTTCGACGCTATTAAATTAAGCAATGAAAGGGAAGTTAAATCCGAAGCCGCTGACAACCTTCTTTTATTTATTCAAAAGATCATAAAGGATTCCGGACCCGACCTCAAAAAATTTACCTCGATGATCAATGGTTCCTTTGATTATATCAGGAATTATGAAGAAGAATATTTCTTTTTGTTTGTTAGTAGCTTCTATCAGATTAAAAGACTTGCAGAAATACTTTTAAACCATAAGGATGAATTTTCTGCCGATTTTAAGGCGATTAACTTATTGCTTTTAAAGTATTTCCAACAAATATATTCTTATTGGCTTGGTGAGGAAGACCCCCGGCTCTGGTTTTACAACGAAGTTGAGGAAAAGGACGGTCTTGATAAAACAGTTAATATTTTTAAGTATATATCCCACGAACAACTTAATAAATGGAATGCTAAACTTAAGGATATAGCCGGGGCTGAAAACATTGAATCTGAAAACGTTTTTAAAAAACTTATGGAACTTCCCGGGTACAATCAGTTTGTAGCAATATATAGGGAAATTCCTCAGCAGCTTTTTGATGTTGGCGTTGATAAGGGCAAGGGAAACGAGTGGAAAGTTATATTTCTTTTCCATTTGATGAATATTTCCGGTCTATCAATGATACATGAGGAAACATTAAGGGAAATCAACAGAACATTGGGTTGGTTAATCGACCATGAAAAGTATTGGAATGTAAACAAACTGATCAGAAAAACCTTTTCAATTCTAAAAGTCCGCTCCACCGAATTTCCTGCTACTGCTTTAAACTGTGTGTTTAATATGGGAAAGGGTGTTTATAAGACCGACGAAAGTGATCAGATCAATTTTTTTATTGAATCAGCTATAGACATGGGTTTTCAGTCTCCCAATTTAAGTGGTGTCGGAAATGACTGGCAAGTTAAAGTCAACAAAGCTCATGTTCAAAATATACGAACATGGATTAAACTTATTGAACTTAACCCCAAATGGTCAACCAAGCTTCTTTCATGTCTTATAATCCATCTTTCCATATGCGGTGTTTTTATCAAAGATACAGATCTTTTTCCCCGGGATATCACCAGTTTCTTAAACAGCAATATCGAGCCCGTTTATAATCTTGCAAAACAGCTTGCAAGAGTTCTCCCTGTTTTTTTTAATGATATCGGGGCCGAAGGAAAACTAAGGGATATATCAACAAAGATTGATGAAATAGCTAATCGAAGAGACATATTAATCCATTTTTTGCGTAAACAGAGTCACGTTGAAAGCAGCAACCGGATAATCGACTTTATGGAAGCGGTCATTAATTTTTGGAAAACCGGGAACAAGAGCTTTGTTGAGTCTTTTGTTCCACCCAATATCTATAATCAAATCGATGTTAACGGACAATTTATAGACGGCGTATATAGGATAATGTCACACCTTAAAAAAAAAGGACTCTCTTTGCCTCGTGACTTCCTTATGACCAATGAAGAGGAACTCAAAATCCTCCTTGAAGATCTTTCAAAAGTATCAAATGAAGATATTGAAAGAGTAGAACTTGCAGCATCCTTTTACAAACTATTACATCATAAATACAATCTAGATTTCAAAGAAATGGATAGCTATATTGCTCGACTTTCTAGCGAGGCCTTTCCTGATTTAGGTAATCTGAGGGTTGCTCTTAATGAACCCGATTTGAAGACAAAAGCATTTCGGTTGCTCGATTATCTTGAATTATTAAAAAGAATGATTTTGTCGCCACAGTCATATGAAATTAGGGAAGATATATATAAAAAAAGGCATTTTACCGTAGATATACCTTCCATGTATGGAAGCTACCACGAAATAAAATTTGATGCACTTGGACTTACATTTAGAATAGAATCACTTGTTAATGTTCTTTTTGAGGAACTTATTGAAAATATCGATTTAGACCTGATCACAAAGGCGACCTTTTATCAGATTTTCGATCTTTTAATGTTGTTTGACAAAGCATTGAAAGTAGATGGAATTTCATCGGTTAGAATAGAACAACAGCTTGATCTGTTGGCCCATTCACTTGAGGTAAAAGAATTTACACTTACCCAGTATCTTGATATTTTTAAAGGATTCGCGCAGGCTGTAAAAGATATTATTAATGACTATTTTAACAATGTCCACGGACAAAACTTAACCAGGATTCTGTCTCAAACTGCCATTGACCAGATATTAGATAAATATCTTCCCAGGGAAGGTATGGATGATCATGAAAAATTGAAACACAGAATTTCCGAAATATTTTTCCGCGACAAGATAGCGCTTTCCTTGGGGCTTCAGCAATTAGATCTGTTTTTAAGTCAAATACTCAACACCCTTTTTCATCAAACCGGCAAACTATCGAAAAATAAGCTTCGCTTACTTTTTAGTTATGATCCTCAGCATGCCATGACGTCCCTAATTAATCCAAACAACAAAGTCGCCGGAATAATTTATCTTGGAAATAAGGGGCTCAACATGGTTAAACTGAGAAATTTCGGTTTTCCTGTTCCTCCTGGTTTCATTATTACAACCGAGGTTTTTCGTTGTAGAGAAATAATCGAAGGATATCTACCTGCTGAACAGAATTTCAGAGAACAGATTAAATATCGCATATCTGCGATGGAAAAGGTTACAGGCAAGTCCTTTGGTGATCCTAAAAATCCTTTGCTTTTTTCTATTAGAAGCGGATCTACTATTTCACAACCCGGAATGATGGATACGTTCCTTAATGTTGGGATAAACGAGGAAATAGCATCGGGCCTTGCTGAATATACTGGCAATAAATGGTTTGCGTGGGACAGCTATCGACGGTTTCTGCAATGCTACGGTATGGCTAATGGCCTTGAACGGGACGACTTTGATGCAATAATAAAAGAACATAAGGAAAAAGCGGGTATCCCGTTAAAAAGAGGATTTACCGGCGAGCAGATGAAAAAAGTCGCATTGGACTACAAGGATATGATAATGGATAAAAAAATTAATATCCTGGAAGATCCTTTTGACCAACTTCACATGACAATTAATAGTGTTATTGCTTCCTGGGAATCATCTAAGGCAAAGACTTACCGGAAAATTATGGGAATATCGGAAGACTGGGGGACTGCAGTTACCATCCAGGAGATGGTTTTTGGCAATAACTCCCGTGAATCCGGGTCCGGTGTTATTTTTACCCATGATCCAAGATGGTCCAGAGATACAATAAGGTTATGGGGAGACTTTACAATCGGAAATCAGGGTGAAGATGTTGTATCAGGGCTAGTTAATACATTGCCTATTTCAATAACTCAACAAGAGATTGAAATGAGGGATACCGATATAACTCTTGAAACCCATTTTCCTAAAATTTATAAAACCCTGGAAGATTGGGCGAATAGTCTAATATATCAAAAGGGGTGGAGTCCTCAGGAAATGGAGTTTACATTTGAGGGTCCTTCGGCAAAAGACCTATATCTACTTCAGACCAGAGATATGGCCATGAGAGAGAGGAAGAAAGTCTTTACTTTTGACCTTGAAGATATAATGGAAGAAAAAATGATAGGACAAGGTATTGGGGTCAGCGGCGGGGCAATGAGCGGGCGGGCGGTGTTCAGCCTGGGAGAGATAGATGAATGGCGAGCCGTGGAAAGTGATACAAAGTTAATTCTTGTCAGAAGCGATACCGTCCCCGATGATATCAGGGAAATACATGCTGCAGACGGTATTCTTACGGCTCGGGGAGGATTAACTTCCCATGCAGCAGTTGTGGCCCACAGACTTGAAAAAACATGTGTTGTGGGATGCGGGAAGCTTGTTTGTAATGAAAAGGAAAAGGAGTGCCATATTGATGATATACTTATACAATCCGGAGATTATTTAAGTATTGACGGGTGTAAAGGGTCAATCTATCAGGGGTTGATGAAGGTTAAGGAAACCTAGGAGATGAAAAATTAGACAACCTTTAAAGCTTGCTATTGCTAATTTTATTCAGAAGGCTAAATCAATACACAATTTTCAATATTCAATCGAGAAGGGGATCAAGAATGGGGATCGAAGCTGTAAATGATAGAGGTTTGAAGCTGGGAATAAACGGACTTGGCAGGATCGGCAAACTTACTCTGTGGCATCATATAGGCCGTAAGTATTTTAATGAAATTATAGTAAACATTGGCCGCGAAGCCGGCACTTCTCTTGAAGATATCGCTCATTATGTGGAAAGGGATTCAACTTACGGCCTACTTCACGGGTTTTTATATGGTCATAAATCAGAGCCTGTTATTCATGATCCGGATGAAGAAAACGGCTCGATTACTATTGATGGAATAAAGGTAAAATTTTTAATGTCTGCAAGGAATCCTATGGAAATCGGTTGGAAAGAGCATGGAGTAAAATTAGTTATTGATACGACCGGACAGTTTCTTGACCCAACCCTTTCTGCAGATCATCCAAAAGGATCTTTGCGCGGGCATTTTGAGTCAGGAGCTGACAGGGTGATCGTCTCCGCTCCGTTTAAAATCAAAGATAAAGGAAAACCAATGCCTGAAGACGCCGTCACAACAGTCATGGGTATTAACGACAATGATTATGATCCTAGATATCATAAAATTATCTCAAACGCTTCCTGTACAACGACCTGTTTAGCTCACATGATGAAACCGCTTATTAACTTTTTTGGTCCAAAAAAGATATTATCTGCTTCTATGGCTACTGTTCATGCAGCTACAGGCTCACAACAGGTCTTGGACAGGCTTCCGAAAACAGGAGCGGGTGATCTAAGAAAGAACAGGAGTATAATGAACAACATTATCCTAACTTCAACCGGTGCTGCAAATGCGCTCAGGTTGGTAATCCCTGAAATGGAACAAATCGGATTCATCGCAGAATCGGTAAGAGTTCCCACCAGTACCGGCTCTCTAATTATACTTGTAGTCAATCTTCAAGATGAAATGTCAGGTGAACCCATAAGGAGAAGGGTAATCAATAGCATTTACAAGCAAGCGGCATCTGATGATCCAAATGGATATCTTTATTATACGGACAAGCAGAATACATCAGGAGATATCATTGGATTACCAAAGGCTGCCGCCATTGTTGAAGGGCATGAAACCCATAGACGCACTGCAGAAGTTTCTATCGATTTGGGAAAAGTGCCTGGAATCGAAAAATGTATGGAATCTTCTTTGAGTGAGATGATTATCAGGGTGCCTGTAACACAGACTGTTATCTATGGTTGGTATGACAATGAGATGGGCAGCTATGTTAATATGTTGGGTGACAGGACAGTTTCCGTGGCTGAAAATATGTGATCTATCTCGTATCCCGGAAGAAAGAAATTTAAATATTATTTTAACATGCAAGCATGGAGGAACATATGGAAATCAAAACAATTAAAATTGATAAACCTGATGAGTTAAATATGATTTTGGGACAATCCCATTTTATCAAAACAGTGGAAGATATATATGAGGCCATGGTCAACGCCGTTCCCATGGCAAAATTTGGCGTGGCATTCTGTGAATCCTCAGATGTATGCCTGGTGCGGCATACCGGCACGGATGATGAAATGGTTGAATTGGCTAAAAAGAATGCTTACAATCTTTCCGCCGGACACAGCTTCATCCTTTTTATGAAAGATTTATTTCCGATTAATGTGTTAAACACAATAAAAAATGTTCCGGAAGTATGCCGTATTTTTTGTGCAACAGCTAATCCTGTAGAAGTTGTTATTGCGGAAACGGAACAGGGGCGTGGAATACTAGGAGTTATTGATGGATTTGCCTCAAAAGGCATAGAGACAGAAGAGGATATTAAGAAGCGAAAGGACTTTCTGCGAGTAATCGGCTATAAGCAATGACCCTGGTGATTTTTGATTGATGATTGATGGGCTGTGGAGGTTATAATGAATGATCTGAATTTAAACGATGAAGTAAAAGCAAGGTTTAAACCCTTTCTTGACGAGATATTGAGCAGCTGCAAGGAAAATATACATTCCGTTCATATTACCGGCAGTGCTTTGACCGAAGATTTTAACCCCAAAATTTCAGATATAAATTCCATTTTGGTTTTCAAGAAAATGGATTTGAAATTTCTTGAAGTTCTTGCTCCTCTTGGGAAGAGGTACGGTAAAAAAAGGGTCGCAGCACCGTTGATCATGACCCCGGAATATGTTGAAAATTCCCTTGATGTTTTCCCGATTGAATTTTTAAATATCAAGATACTTCATCAAACGGTTTTTGGAGAGGATATATTTAAAAATCTTGAAATAAAGATATCTGACCTCCGAAGTCAGTGCGAAAGGGAACTAAAGGTAAAATTGATCGGCCTCAGACAGGGTTACATTTCTTCTTTGGGAAATAGAAAAGTATTAACGGAAGGTTTTGTTAATTCCTTTGCGGGTTACATCCCTCTTTTTAGAGGAATTGTGGTTTTACTCGGAAGAGAAGCGCCGGAAAAAAACGAAGATGTCCTGTCAACACTGCAAGAGACAACAGGTGTTGATACTAGTGTTTTTAAAACAATTTTAAAACAAAAAAAGGAAAGAGAAAAACTTTCCATGGACCAACTAAACAGTATCTTTGAAGACTATTACAAGGCTATCGATAAACTGGGGGACATTACAGATGAGATTAGCGAATAAATTTTTCGTACTCCTATTAATTATAATTGTTACCCTTGCAGCCGCTAATTTTTCCTATGCTGTCAACGTTCCTGAAAAGCCTTACAACTACGTAGTCGACCTTGCCGGTATTGTTGACAACAACACGGAAATGAAACTTAACCGATACCTTCGGGAACTTGAGGATAAAACAACCGCACAACTGGCTATCCTGACAATAAAGAGTCTTGAAGGCGAATCTATTGAAGATTTCTCCATAACGGTAGCTCATGACAAATGGAAGCTCGGCCAAAAAGGAAAAGATAACGGTGTTCTTTTACTCATATCGCTTGGAGATAAAAAGTATAGGATTGAGGTCGGATACGGGCTTGAAGGCGTGCTTCCGGACAGTTTGGTAGGCAGTATCGGTCGTGATTACCTCGTACCTTTCTTCAGAAAAGGTAACTACTCAAAGGGTATTTATATAGCTACTCTGGCAATAGCTAACGAAATAGCCTCGGAATCCGGCACGCAAATAACCGATATGCCGAAATTAAAACGTTCGGCTCAAAGAGTTAAAACAGGTCAGGCGCCAGGTTTCCTCAAAAAAATAGTTTCCCTGGTTTTTTTCATAGTCCTGTTGTTTTTATTTATAAAAAATCCAAGACTGTTGCTGGTTCTTCTTCTATTCTCATCAATGGGAGGCAGAAGTAGTTCCTGGGGTGGCGGAGGCGGTTTTGGAGGTGGTTCCGGCGGTTTTAGTGGAGGGGGCGGAGGATTTGGCGGAGGTGGAGCGTCGGGGGGCTGGTAGCATCATAAACTTAACAATTAATTATTAATAATTGAATATTGATTATTTTTTCCTTAATAATAATTAATAATCAATTGCTAATTGTGAATAGTTACCGATTACCGGTAACTGATTACCGGACATTACCGCACTTTAACGGAGGCTTTATATGTCAAAACAGTTAAAAATCATTTTAATAGTATTAGGTGTTATCCTTTTTGTCGGCTTTATTGCGTTTCGATGGGTTATCGGTGGATATAATAGAGTCATCATTATGGATGAAAATGTTAAAGGGAAGTGGGCCCAGGTGGAAAACCAGCTCAAACGGAGGTATGACCTCATTCCGAACCTTGTGGAAACCGTCAAGGGGTATGCAAAACATGAAAAAGAACTCTTTGAAAATATCGCAGAAGCAAGAACAAAATACTTTCAGGCAAAAAATGTAAAAAATAAGATCGAAGGCGCCAACCGACTTGAAGGCGTGCTCTCGAGACTTCTTCTTCTTAGGGAAACATACCCTGAGCTTAAGGCAAATCAATCTTTTCTTAAGCTACAAGACAGCCTGGAGGGAACAGAGAATAGAATTTCAGTGGAGAGAAAGAGATATAATGAAGCTGTCCAGGGTTTAAATACATATATCAGGACTTTTTTCGGAAGATTTTTCTCAGTCATTGCGGGCGTTTCAAAAGCGGATTACTATGAAATCCCTGAAGCGGAAAAGGAGGTCCCGAAAGTTAAGTTTTAAATTGTTATTTCTCTAATTCAGTTTTTACACTTATTCCTAACTTTGCTAGTGTATATGGTTTTTTTACATAGATTTCGGCGCCCAATTTTTGAGCCTCTTTAACACGGTCAGTCTCAGAAAACCCACTTGCAATGATTGCTTTTTGGCCGGGATGCAACTCGAGGATTTTTTTATAAGTATCAAGTCCGTCTATGCTCGGGTCCATAACCATATCAAGCACGATTAAATCTACAGTATGTTCTTTTAGATATTCCATTGCTTCCTCACCGCTTGAAACAGACTTAACCCAATAGCCCAATGTAGCTAACATATTAGTTGCTATTTCTCTTTGTTCCTTTATATCGTCTACCACTAAAATTGACTCACCTTTACCCATGTAATCTTTTATGAACAATTCTTTTTCTTTGATCAGTTTTTGCCTAGTTACAGGAAAGTATAGTTTAAATGTAGTTCCTTTCCCTTCTGTGCTCAGAACATCGATATATCCTTTATGATCTTTTACCGTGCTCCATACAACGGTCATACCTAATCCCGTTCCGCTTCTACCCATCTCCTTTTTTGAAAAAAACGGTTCGAATATCCTTTCTATTTCGCTATCTGAGATGCCCATTCCTGTATCAGAAACCGAAACAGTCACATAATCACCCTCTTTAACATCGTCATAACCTCTAATCGGCTTGTCGATATAAGTGTTGCCTGTGTATATGATTATTTTTCCTCCTTGAGGCATGGCCTCGGCAGCATTAGAAGCTAAATTCATAATTGTTTTAGATAGATGAATCGGAGAGCCCGACACATTCATAAGATTTTTTTCGAGCATGGTCTCTATTTCAAGGCCGGGATGAAATGATTTCATCTTTTCAAATTCCGGGCTTTTTAAATATTCAACGATAGTGGAATTTAAATTTACAACTTCTGCAATAGAAACTCCTCTTCTTGCCAGGGTTAATAAATCCTGTACCATAGCGGCAGCTTTCTTCCCAGAGGCTTGCATTATTAAAATGGGCTTTCTTAAAGGGCTGTCTTGCGGGATTTTTATTAGTAATATATCAGGGTAACTTACAATACCGGAAAGAACATTATTGAGATCATGAGCAACTCCACCCGCCAGTGTGCCTAAAGATTCAAGTTTTTGTGCTCGTTCTAGTTGGATTTTTATGTGCCTTTCATCAGTAATATCTCTGATAAAAGTGAGAATTGCCGGTTTTCCTTTCCATTTAATAAGAACTGCGCTGAGTTCTATCCACAATTCTTCGCCTGTTTTGCTTATCACTCTAAAAGAATATTTACCGGGACCTTCCTCTCCTTGCAGGATTTTATTGTATTTGTCATAAACCATATCCTTTTCTTCGGGATGAATAAAATTAATAAAAGATCCTTTAGCCAGTTCTTCAGTAGAATAGCCTGCTATATTTTCTGTTGAGGGATTTAGAGATATTATTACTTCCTCCTGAACTATAAAAACGACATATTTTACATTTTCCACAAGGAGTCGGAATTTTTCTTCTGATTCTTTAAACGCCTTTTCGACCTTCTTGCGCTTTTCTATTTCCTTTTTTAGTTGTAGTTGTAGAATCGTCGTCTTTTCCTGAATTTCTTTTTCAAAATCTTGATTTTTCATAATGATTTTGTCTCCAATGAAAAGAATAAGTGTACCTTTTTTGGTGTTGAGTATAAGGAAAATGGTGCTTGCCTGTCAAATAAAAAAGTTAATTATTGAAGATATTTAGAAACTTAAGGTCCACGCATCTTCGCTTTCAATTCAAACCATCTGAATGTTGCTCGACATAAGTATTCCTTGAATGAATATTTATATTTGTGTATAGTTTCGCAGCATTTGATATTTGCAATTCGAAAGAAGATAATATTACTGATTTTAGAATTTAATTTCTAAGGAGAAAAGGGAGGTTTTATAATAAATGAAAAAACAATTAAAACTGGGAATCCCAAAGGGAAGTCTTCAAAATGCGACAATTTCCCTGTTTAAGCGTTCCGGATGGAAAATAAATGTCAATGGAAGAAGCTATTTTCCTGAAATAGATGATGATTCAATTGAGTGTATAATATGCCGGGCTCAGGAAATGTCGCGGTATGTGGAGAACGGCACTCTTGACGTAGGTCTGACCGGCAGTGACTGGATAGCTGAAAACAACTCAGATGTTAAAGTCGTTGCTGATCTTATCTACTCCAAGGTAAGTTCACGACCGGCACGTTGGGTGATTGCAGTCCCTTTCGACTCACCGGTCAAGAAACTTGAAGATCTTAGAGGTAAAAAGATTGCAACGGAACTTGTCCAATTTACGAAGAATTATTTTTCAGAACGGGACATCGAAGTAATTGTTGAATTTTCCTGGGGAGCAACTGAAGCAAAGGTGGTCTCCGGACTTGCCGATGCTATTGCAGAAGTTACGGAAACCGGAAGCACCATACGGGCTCATGGTCTTCGAATTCTTCATGAAATGATGCAGACGAATACTCAATTAATTGCTAACCACAACGCCTGGGATGTTTCTGAAAAAAGAGAAAAGATCGAACAGATAGCACTTTTGCTTAAAGGTGCGCTTTTAGCTGAAAAGCTGGTTGGCCTTAAAATGAATGTTTCTGAAACACACCTTGACAAGGTTGTATCGTTGCTTCCGAGTCTTAATGCGCCTACGGTTTCCCCACTTTATAATTCAAACTGGTTTGCAGTGGAAATTATGGTAAATACGGACACCGTAAGAGATCTTATCCCGAAGCTTCTTAAAAATGGTGCAGAGGGCATTATTGAATATCCTCTGAATAAAGTAGTTTAATACCCTAATTGAGCGAAAACAATGCTCAATTAGGCGTTAATTGTTAATAGTTATTCGTTATTAAAATTTAAAGATCGTCTCATTTTATAAATTATGATTGATGAAATATAAAAACGGATTTTATTCCTTTTAAACGATTAACTGATAACAAATAACGAATAACTCCCAATTAGTTTTTACTCAATTGGGGTAATAGTAATCGTTTACAGGTTCATTTTATCAGTTTTTACCTGATACTATCCCCATATATATTTAATAACATTTTTTCTTGATATTGTGATATCTAATTTTTACATTACATTCACTATGGGAATTTTGTATCTTAACTTAATTTAAAACCAATTGATAATATTGACTTTATGGTGTAAACAATAGAAAAAGACAATTATTGTTGCCTTTAAAAATAAAAAAATTTATTGAACTATATTTTTAAAATAAAGTAAGTATGCCGGTAGGTTAGCCTATAGAGCGCAGGCTTTAGTGTATAAAAATACCAATTTTAATAAAATTTTTCTTTACAAGTGAAAAAAAATATTGTATATATGCGCCTTTCTTTAAAACCGGACCAGGTTGTCTGCGCCTTTCTTTAAAACCGGACCAGGTTGTCAGCAGTTATTAGACAACTAATTCAAGAAGAGACTTTTTAAAATGTCCTTTTTTTTGTTTAGATGGCAGGCTCAAAATTGATTATTAGTATATTCCTGTGAAGACAATTTGAGACTTCCCCTCCGGGGCGCAGGTCCTAAGGGCAGGAGGCTTGAAGATGAAAAATTTAACATTTTTAAAAGATCTTAAAAAACATCAATAGTAGAGGAGGAAATTATGCGTTCATTTTTTAAATTTGCGGTATGTTCAATAGCTTTGGTATCTGTTCTTCTCATTATACCCTGTTCTGTGGTATTAGCAGGAGAAACAATCACCGTCACATCATGGGGTGGAGCATATACAAAAAGCCAGATGGAAGCCTATCACAAACCATATACGGCAAAGACAGGAGTTAAGATTAATTCAGAAGATTACAATGGCGGTCTGGCTGAAATCAGGGCCCAGGTGCAATCAGGTAATGTAACCTGGGACGTGGTCGATGTCGAGCAGCAGGATCTCCTCGCAGGCTGTGACGAGGGCCTTTTTGAAATTTTAGATATGAAATCCTTTCCTCCGGCACCTGATGGCACGCCGGCAATCCAGGATTTTCTGCCTGGCGCACTGCACGAATGCGGTGCCGCAACGATCCTTTGGACAAACATCGTTGCCTATGACAAGACCAAGTTCCCTGGAGAGAAACCAACAACACTTAAGGACTTCTTTGATCTCAAGAAATTCCCGGGGGTACGCTGTCTACGCAAACATCCGAATGTTGCACTGGAGTGGGCCTTGATGGCAGATGGAGTTCCGAATGATAAAGTGTATGAAACCTTATCAACTGAAGCAGGTGTCAGGCGCGCCTTTGCGAAACTGGATACGATCAAAAAATCGCTTATCTTCTGGGAAGCAGGTGCACAACCTCCACAGATGCTCGCTGACGGTGAAGCCATAATGGCGTCGGCGTATAACGGCAGGATATTTGACGCTCAGGTGAAAGACAATCAACCCTTTGAAATTATCTGGGACCACCAAATATACAACCTGGACTATTATGTCATTCCAAAGGGCAGCAAGAATGTCAAGACAGCAATGGATTTTGTAAAGTTTGCAACGGGCACACAGCCTGGGGCAGACCAGGCAAAATGGATCTCCTACGGGCCTGGCCGAAAATCTTCCGTACCGTTGATTACAACGTATGTGGGAACGAACATTCAGATGGGTCCCCATATGCCGACTGCTCCGAAGAATTTCAAAACCGCACTTGGGAGTGATACCTCTTGGTGGGCGGACAACACTGAAGAAATGGTCAAAAGGTTTAACGCCTGGCTGGCCAAGTAACGAGGAAGTTGAAACAGGATCTATATAAAGGACGGGCATGCTTGCCCGTCCTTTTCTTCAAATCTTTCATTTTCTATTGAAAAAACACTTTTTCTTAGACAGTATGAAATAGTTATGTCTTCTCAAAGCCAACAAATAACAACCGTAGATGGCATTCCACTCAAGGTTAGCCTGAGGAGGGCGGAGAGGGCAAAGAAAATTAAAGCTTTCCTGTTGATATCCCCCACCTTTTTGTTCATCCTGATTGCCTTTATTATTCCAATAGCTACCATGTTGCTCCGGAGTATCGAGATTCCGGAAGTAAACCAACTGATGCCTAAAACAGTCGCATCCCTTGAGACATGGGATGGAACCGGGCTTCCGGATGAACCTGTTTACGCCGCGCTCGCTGAAGAGTTGCCGAAACTAAAAAAGGAAAGGACTCTCGGAAAGGTAGCTCTCCGTTTGAACTATGAAACATCCGGAATGAGGAGTTTATTGAGGAAAACGGCATCAGTTTTGAGTAAAAAGAAGAGAAAGAAGCATGCTTCGCTGACGGCGCTTGCAACGCAGTATAAAAAGGCAGACACCGAGACGAGCAAAGAACCGACTGACGTGAGCAAAAAAGCCGTAGAGAGTGCGGACGTCAAGCAGGCACCTCAAGATAAAGAAAAAGACGTGAGCCAGAAGATCGATAAGACTAAAGAAGATGATAAGAAGTCCTTTAAAGACAAAATCATAAAAATTAACAAACGCTGGGGCGATCGAGAGACGTGGGCTGTCATTAAACGTTTGGGGAAAGGCTATTCATTTACGTACTATCTCTCTACTTTTGATTTGGAATACGATGTTGATGGGAGAGTCATTAAACAACCGGAGACGCAACGGGTTCATGTTTTCATTTGGATCCGCACCCTATGGGTGAGCCTTTTAGTCACCATCTCTTGTCTGTTGATGGGCTATCCGGTTTCCTATCTGCTGTCAACGTTACCACTCAGGATCAGCAATCTTTTAATGATTTGCGTGCTTCTGCCCTTCTGGACTTCGCTGCTGGTTCGAATAACGAGCTGGATCGTGCTCCTGCAAAAAGAGGGAGTTGTAAATGATATTCTGGTGTGGATTGGTCTTGTGGCCGATGAAAACCGTATTAGAATGATCTACAATATGACGGGAACCATTGTGGCAATGAGCCAGATATTGCTCCCCTTCATGATTCTGCCCCTCTACAGTGTCATGAAAACCATTGATCCCTCTTATGTGAGGGCTGCCAGGAATCTGGGCGCCAATCCATTTCGCGCTTTCAGGCAAGTGTATTTGCCCCAGACAGCTCCCGGCATTGGCGCCGGAGGAATCCTTGTTTTTATTCTTGCCATCGGTTACTATATTACCCCGGCATTAGTGGGTGGTGCAAGCGGTATGTTAATTGGCAACTTTATTGCGTTGCACATGCAAAAGACCCTTAATTGGGGGCTTGCAGCAGCAATGGGGGCTGTCTTACTTGCAGCCGTTTTAGCCATTTATTGGCTATATAATCGACTAGTAGGAATCGAAAACATGAAGTTAGGATGAAGCTCCCCGCCGCAAGCGGCGGGGTATCTATCGGGATTCGGCGTAGCCAACCCGTCTTCGCTATGGTGAGCTTCGACACGGTTCGCCTCGCCATTCATACCTGCAATCCGCCGCGGTGGACAGGGTATTCTGGCGAAGACGAATAAACAAGATAGGATAAATATTATGCCACTTCCTTCATATGCGGGTCCACTGGAAAGGACCTGGTATTACGTTTTTAGAATTCTCTGTGGGTGCATCTTCTTTTATCTTATGGCGCCTATCGTCGTTTTAATCCCCTTGTCCTTCAATGTAGAGCCCTATTTTACCTTTACACCGGGGATGTTAACACTCGATCCCAGTGCCTTTTCAATAAAATGGTATCAAGACATCATCAATAATCCCCAGTGGATTCATGCGATGAAAAACAGCATAATCGTTGGTTTTTTTGCCACGATCTTGGCGACATTCTTTGGCATACTCGCTTCGTGGGGATTGAGCAGGCCAACAACACCCTTTCGGGTTCCCATCATGGGTATTCTTATTTCACCGATGATCGTACCTCTTATTATTTCTGCGGCCGGCATGTTTTTTTTCTATTCAAAAGTTCATCTCGCTCAGACGTATCCCGGCCTCATATTGGCTCACACCGCCCTGGGGATCCCCTTTGTGGTCATTACTGTGACGGCCACTTTGATCGGATTTGATGAATCTCTGATCCGCGCCTCACAAAGTTTGGGGGCTTCTACCTTAACAACTTTTCGAAAAGTGGTAATGCCTTTGATACTCCCGGGGGTCATTTCCGGCGCTCTCTTTGCCTTTGTGACGTCTTTCGATGAAGTTGTGGTGGTCATATTTCTGGCAGGATTTGAACAGCGAACAATCCCACGGCAAATGTGGGCCGGCATCCGTGAACAAATTAGTCCCACCATCCTGGCTGTGGCAACTATACTTGTAACGTTTTCGATCCTACTGTTGACAACTGTTGAGCTATTGCGTCGACGGTCGGAACGTTTGAGGGGGGTTAGATCTACTTAGAGATCACATAAAAAAATCAATTCCGCTTTGGCGATCTATCTCATCTTTAGGCTATCTTTAGCAAATCATAGAAATAAACCTACTATTCCTAATAAGTCCCTCTTTCGTAAAGGTGACTTTATCCACCCTTGACACATCGGCAATATAAGCCTCTTATTTTATAAACACTTTTCTGAATTGCAGAATGTCGAACAAGAAATATTGAATGTCGAAGTGAGTACTTAATAATTCTGCAGTTCCTTTTTCGACATTCGATATTTAATGATTTTAATGGGTTGGTGGGTTTATCGAGAGATATTTATTGTCGTACGTGGCCTACTAATTGCCGCCACGCACCGGCCATACAAAGTTATAATTTTTTCTAGGGATATTGCGCACATAGCCATTTGACAAATTGACACCCCAGGCATAGGTGCTAATGGTCTCATAGAGTGTACTGGACCAATAGGGGCGAGTCTGTACATTAATAAACGGATGGCCATCCGGAAGTGTGGGGCTTATCTTTGATGGGTCTATAAGGCTTGAGAGTTCTGCTACTCCTGGGAGCCGCCAGCCTTTGCGATTGCCCAGTGAAACGTTTCGACAGAAAAGGATGGCATGTTGCCATGATTTTGGCCCATTAGCATGATCGGCATCTCTGGCCCAGATGAGACCTGTCTCCTTATCTAAAACCAGATCATCAGTTTTCTTTTCAGGGGTTTCAGGATCATAGACGGCAAATCTTGAGTTGGGTTCGTGGTCTTCCCAGTCCAACGATTCACCGGTACCGTTATAGGTTATTCCCCAAAAAGAGGAGGTGTTGTCCCTGATATAATTTGGATTGCCCTCGTCTGAATGTACCAACGAAACCAGAATAAAGCAAAAGGCCACTGAAAATGTAAACATAATTGCGATTTTTTTTCTCATTTTCATACCCCCTTTATATTAATAATATAGCTATAAGCGGGATTGTGTTTGAATCCGATTTTAGCAGAAATTAATTTTCAAAAGTCCATTTAATCTATATAAAAAAAATATGATACTGTCAATTAAAATGTTACTTTATAAACAATCCTTGCTCGATAATTCGTAATGGCAACAATATATCCGCTTAACATCCGGTTGAGTTTATTATCTCCCGAATCAACCAGAAAAGGTCTGCCATTTAACGAATTGACTTTACGTTGAGTTGCAATGACAATAATGTTTTCTTTGCCTACTTCTCGAATAACATCCGGGCTTAATTGCTGATTGCCCCTTCCAAAGAGATAGCCCTGTCCTCCGATGGGCGTTACAACCAACTTGGCTTTTTTCCCCTTTATATGTTTCAGTAGATTACCTTCACTTAAGTCATTTGCAACAAGTTTTTTATTACAGATAAGATCCGCGCCAAGCAGAGTATATCCCAGATTCAATTTTTCCATTATTGGCGCAGTAGTTGTTCCGGGCCCTATGATATAGAAAAAATCTTCCTCCATATTCTCTATCATATCCATTGCTATGGCTTCATGGAAATACTGTTCACTCTCCGGGCTCCCGGCTTTTAATCCCTGGATATGTTCCTGTTTAAACGGTATATTTAGATATCCGTATAGCTTTGCAGTTACACGTCCTTGCCTAAATACTTCTTCATCAATATCCATAACTTCGGCTTTTTTGATCTTTGTTGTCTTTTTCTGAAGATACAATCCTGCAAGGTCGCCGGCTCTCAAGGGATTGCAGGCATAAACCGCCGAATGCATTTTAACTCCCGCTGGTATGCCCAATACTACCAATTCATCTCCAGCGGCTTCGTATATATCGATGGCAGTTCCGTCTCCTCCGGCAAAAAGCAAAAGATCTATTTTTAATTCGGATAAATTCCGGGCTGCTTTCCTTGTATCGGTTGCGGTTGTATTTCCCTCTTGGATGGATCCGATAACTTTCGGCTTAAAGCCGCAGCGTCTGGCTGCGCTTTCTCCCATTTCATTGGGACAGGTGATTATTTCCAATTCATTTTTTAGAAAAACAAGCCTTTCTAATGCTTCTGATGCACGTTTTGAGGATTCCGGCTTTGCTCCCATGGAAATAGATAGTTCCAGCACATCCTGCCCATCCGTACCTTTGAGCCCCACTTTTCCGCCCATTCCGGCAATTGGATTTACAATTAGGCCCAGCGTGATCAATTCAGACGATCCTTTTTCTTTGATTTTTTTCGCATTTTTTCAAATATGCCCTCCAGGTTGTAGCCCATTTTGAAGGATCATCCAATGTGTCGTGATTGGGTCTATGTATCACGCTATTATGGGGTGCGGTTTTTACAATATCCGGATTTTTATACGCCTCATCAGAGACTTGTTTCAAAGCTGCAAGGTATTCATCTATTTCGATTTTGGAATAAGATTCCGTGGGTTCAAGAGTGAAAGGTTCCGGGACAATAAAGGGATGATGACTTGCCCACATATGAAAACCAAAATCAGCCATCCGGCAGGTAACATCTTCCGTTGTAACGCCGGTTTCGTTTGTTAGTTTTTCCCAGCTGTATCTGGCTTGTTCAATTCTATGTCTTCCTGTAGCATACGGCGCCTCGGCGCCATGGATTTCCATTACTTTCTTAAAGATATAGTTATTATTAAGTACCGCCACACGGGCGACTTCTTTTAGGCCTTCATTCCCCAAACTCATGACCCATGCATATGCTTTTAATATGGTGGGAATCACACCATAAAAACTCCTGACTTTTCCGATACTTTTTGAAATATTGTTGTTTAGAAAATATTTTTCTCCGTCATATTCCACCAGGGGAGTCGGCATAAATTTTATCAGGTTGTCCTTTACACCAAGAGCGCCGCAGGCCGGACCACCGCATCCATGCGGTGTGGAAAAAGTTTTATGCAAGTTAAAAAAGCACATGTCAAAACCGGCTTCTTTTGCTCTGGTAATACCCAAAATGCCGTTTGCGTTGGCCTGATCATAGCCGCAAAGTCCGCCGGCTTCGTGAACGGTACGTGTAAACTCCTCGATTTTTGGATTAAAAATACCCGTATCTTCAGGATTGGTAATAAACAAAGCGGCCGTGCGATCGGATACTACTGACTCTAGGGCTTCAAGATCAGGCAATCCATCCTCGTTATGGTACAGTGTAATTGTTTTATAGCCTTTTACGGAAGCAGCCGCCGCATCCGAAGGATGGGAAAATATGGTTGTAATGATCTCATCCCTTTTGTTTGAATGCCCATTGAGTTCATGAAAGGCTTGAATCATGGAGGTCATTGCCAAAATAGCGTGGGAACCCCCACCGGGTTGGAATGTAAACTTATCTAAACCGGAAATCTCTCTTAGGAATAAATCCATTTTATAAATTATTTCTAAAATACCCTGAACCGTGCTTTCATCTTGTAATGGGTGCAGTTCAGCAAATTTGGGGGAAGTGGCAAACTGTTCATTGATTTTTGGGCTGTACTTCATGGTACAGGTTCCCTGACCGACATCGACATTTAAGTCCGCTCCAAGGTTTTCCTGAGATAATCGCAGATAGTGTTTCAGAACCTGCATCTGGGAGAGTTCGGGAAGGGCAGGGGGCTGTTTTCTGCGCATGTTTTCAGGTAATTTTGATATGCCGTCACCGATTTCCGCTTCGATTCCTTTTTCAACTTCCGGCATCAATATACCTCTTTCGCCCTTGTTGCTTAATTCAAAAATTATTGGCTCATCCCATTTAGCCTGGTGAAATTTTCTTAATTTTGTTTTCATATCCATTCCCATAATTTGTTCCTTCCTTTTTACTTTTGTAATAGTTCAGCCACAAAGACACCAAGACACAAAGATTATAATATAATTTTTCATGAGAAATTTTGGTTAATACCCTCCTTAATAAAAGGTACGTTAAAATTTATAAGTAAATCAAAATGTTTGTCTTAAAATTGTAAACGACAGAGTATTTTCGTTTCTGTCATAAGCACGGTATCTGGCGTATCTACCTTTTATAAAGGTTTAAATTGATATCTCTTCTTTGTGCCTTTGTGCCTTAGTGGCTGAACTGGTACCTGCTTTTAATTTAATATACAGTTTAAAGCATTAACCAACTTATCAATATCTTCCTTTGTATGAATTTCGGTAACACAAAATAAGGAACAATTGCCCAATTCGGGAAATTCACCTGAGATATCTTTACCGCCAAATATTTTATATTCCAACAAAGCGTTATTTATCTCCTTAACTGTTTTTCCAGTATCATTAAAATCAACAATAAATTCTTTGAAGAATGTTGCTTTGGATAATGGCATGGATATTCCCTTAATTTCTGAGATTTTTTTCATGGCATATTGTGAATTTTGCATAATTGTTTTTCCTAATTCCTGCATACCTTTTGGTCCTACAAGAGACAAATAGACACCCGCCGTGATTCCCCATAACGCTGTACCCGTACCGATGAACTCTTTACATTTATCTCTATCCGCAAAGGAAGTTCGGTTAAAAAAGACATCGCCAAATCCATATTCACCCTCAACCGCAGTAGATTCAATACCGAAAAGTCTTGAGGGATATTCCATTACAAAGCGCTCTTCATCGCGAGTGGCAATAAAGCCGGCATGTCCTCCGCCATACAGCATATGCATACCCAATGGCTGTATGTCTCCGCAAACAATATCTGCACCGTAATTACTCGGTGGAAGCATTACACCAAGGGATATGGGATCAGCACCGACTATACTCAATGCCCCGTGGTCATGTGCAATATCTGAAATTAGTTTACCCTGATCTTCTATACATCCCATATAAGATGGGTTTTCAAAATAAAAACCGGCGGTCTTTGATGATATTTTGGATTTTAAATCATCCGTGTCGATTCTTCCTGTTGTAGGACAACATTTTACCGGGCAAAGTTCAACAATTGATTTGCAATAATTTTTAATGACCAAAAGACGGTCAGGAGAAATTGTATTTGAAATTAACACTTCGTTTCTATCAGTGATTCTTGCAGCCATCCGGATGGATGTGCTTGCAGCCTGGCCCCAATCGTAAGTGGGCACGTTCACCATGTCCATGTCCAACAGTTCACCCATCATACTTGCGTATTCAAAAAGCGTTTGAAACCTGCCATGATCTTCAAAGGGCTCACCTGCATATGCCGTTAAAAATTCTGATCGATGATTAATTTCATCGCAGATGGCAGGAACGTAATGCTGGGCGCAACCACCGCCTAAAAAGCTTATATATTCCTGGCAAGTTTGATTTTTAGACAGAATCCCTTCCACATGTTTCTTCAAAGCATATTCGGAAGTTAAGGGTTCAGGGAGATTCATTTTTCCTTTATAACGCAAGTTTTCCGGTATATCTGCATAAAGTTCATCAATATCCTTTACGCCAATCTCTTGAAGCATTTTTGCTTTTACTTCCGGCACTGAATTTGGAATATAAGGATGTACTATATTCTTCTTTTTCTCCATAATATCTCCTTTACTAATATTTTAGTAACGTACAAAAGTGTGCGCATAATTGCTTACCCAATAAATAGGATCCATTTAACCATCATTACCTTTTCAAATTTTAACTGCTTACAAAGAAATGCGCATACTTTTAAACGTTACCAATATTTTAACTGTTTGAAACAAAGCCGGTTATTACAAGTCTTGATCTTTTCTAAACCCTTTTTCATTAATAAAAAGAGTTAGTATTGTTCCGATAAGCGCCATAACACCAAAGGAAAAAAACAGGGCGCCGTAAGAATGAAACATATCGACAATCTTTCCGGAAACAGGAGTGGTAATTATGCCTGCTGTGCTCGTGAAGGTGGCTAGAAATCCCATGGCTGTTCCTGCTAATTTTCTTGAA
The DNA here is from genome assembly GCA_964561845.1 of uncultured Desulfobacterales bacterium. Classification (GTDB taxonomy): domain Bacteria; phylum Desulfobacterota; class Desulfobacteria; order Desulfobacterales; family JAUVVS01; genus JAUVVS01. Next base: position 27,989 of record CAZLRK010000020.1, read on the forward strand.
AGAATGTCTGAAGGATAGGCTGCCAAAAGAACATCAGGCATAATTATCATTAGCCCAACAATTGTGAGTAGAAAAATTGCAAAGGCGATATTTACACCAAAGGATAGAAGAAAGGACGAACCGGAAAGAAGAGCCATTCCCAGGAGAATAAGAGGTTTTCGTTTTCCCCCGAAATAGTTGTCTGAAAAATATCCGGCCAGGGGAGACGCGAAAATGCCGGGTAGTATAACAAGGGAAGAAATGGTACCGGCCCTGTCAACAGACATGGTATATCCTTCCTTAAGAAAAGATGGAATCCAGACAAGACAGCCAAACTGGGCATAAACAAAACAGAAATAGACAAGCGCTACCACCCATAATGTACGATTGGTCAAAACTACCGCAAGCCTCGATCTTGGATCGTTATCGATCTGTTGTTCCAGATGAACCTCGTCCTCAAAGTCCGGGAGCCCCTTTTCATGGGGATAATCCCTTACCAGAATCCAGAAAACCAATGCAATGAATCCAAGAAACATGGGAGGGATAATAAAAGAACTGCGCCATCCCAAGTGATCGCCTATCAATCCCGAAAGCCTGAATCCGGCACTGCTGCCTACCGTCACACAGGTTACAAATAACCCGATTGCCGTTCCGCGCTTTGACTTGGGGAACCAATTGACTACAAGTTTGATTGTGGAGCTCCATCCCATGGCCTGGCCCATTCCATTTATCAGTTGACCGACGGCAAGGGTGAAAAAACTGGATCCCCGGCTGAAAATGATGTTTCCGATTATTGAGATTAGGGCGCCAATAGTAAGGACTTTTCGAGGTCCATAACGATCTCCTAGATAACCTCCAGGCAACTGAAAGAGAGTGTAGGTGACAAAAAAGAAGGCCATTAGACCTCCTGCCCCTGCATTTGAGATTTCAAGGTCTGCCTTCAAGAGGGGAATTATAGGAGAGTAATTAAACCTGTTCAGGTAAAACAATCCATATAAAAGCCATGTCAAAAAGAGAACCAGATTGGCAGGCGTCCATAACGATCGATGCTTCAATAACAAGCCTCCCTATTTATTCGGTCTAAATATTTGTACTATTAAATCTTCTGAAAGTAATTGTCCAGCAAGTTTTAAAAGTGGCTAAATTTTAAATAGTATAGCTGTATGATTTCGCTTATAGAGGGATTAACGAAGCGAATTTAGAAGGCTCAAAAATGGATAATCTGCAATCGTAAAAATTTTGAAGCCCATTCGCTTGGAAATTCTTTTTATGATTATCTCTTCCGGTTTGTTCGGGTTAGGGATAAGTTTGAAAAAAAGAAGGGTATTAATCGAAGGCATCAAGGGCCCGGCAGTCATCAGAAGACCATCCAATTTGGACTTTTTGGTCTTTATTCATAACTAAACGGCCATGGGAATTGGGAACCTTAATAATAAACTCATCGTTACCACAAACATTAACTCTGGTACGAATATGGTCACCAAGGTAAATTAATTCCTTTACTTCAGCGTCAAAAATATTCTCTATTTTTCCTCCATCCGGATTGACTGTCACCCTTTCCGGCCGGAGTGACATACTGGTCTTATCGCCAACTGCATCAACATTGACTTTAAGCGCTTTTATGACTCCTCCACCTTCGACTTCAACCATGCACTTGTCCCCGGAAATTTCAGCTACCTTGCCGGAAAGTCTGTTGTTCTCACCGATAAATTGAGCAACAAAAGCATTTTTCGGTTTTTCATAAAGAACATCAGGTGTTGAAAGTTGCTGGATAATTCCATCATCAAATACAGCCACTCTGTTAGACATTGTCATGGCCTCACTTTGATCATGGGTTACGTAAACAACAGTTACATTTAAGCTCTCATGAATGTGCCGGATTTCCAATTGCATTTGCTCACGAAGATTCTTGTCGAGAGCCCCTAGGGGTTCATCCATCAACACCAAATGCGGTTCAAAAATAAGCGCACGAGCTAATGCGATGCGCTGTTGCTGGCCACCGGATAGTTGAGCCGGCACTCTTCCCTCAAAACCCGGGAGTTCAACCATTTCAAGAGTCTTAGTGACTTTTTCTTCAATTTCATCCTTTGGCATCTTTCTGACTTGAAGGGGATAAGCAAGATTTTCTCTGATGGTCATATGAGGAAACAATGCATAATTTTGAAAAACCATACCGATGTTTCTTTTATGGGGCGGAATATTACCTATTGGATTATCCTGTAAATAGATTTCTCCATGCGTTGGGGTTAAAAAACCGGCCAGCATAAGTAAACATGTTGTTTTTCCAGACCCGGACGGTCCAAGCATGGTAAGGAATTCACCCTGTGAAATCTCAAGGTTAAGATCCTTAATGACAAGTATTTCACCATCAAAGCTTTTTTCTATATGTTTAAAACGAACATATGCAGATTTATTTTTATTTTCGGATGTTGTCATTTTAACACCACTCTTTCTCATAAGTTAAAAGAATATTTAAGTTTATAGAAAAAAAATGACGCTGTCAACTTTTAATTGACCTTTTTTCCATTTTTTCCAAAATGATAGACGTCTTCCTTTTAACTTATTTTTTTAGGAATTCATCAAATTATAAATTAAATTTCTTTTTGGCAATACCGCTCATCACATATAGTGCCATCCAGGTTGCCACATGACTTGAAACATTATTTGGGTCGATTGTAGGATAAATCTCCACGAAGTCAAAACCTGCAATTCCCGTAGAAGCAATATTTTGAAGTAATAATGAAAGTTCAAAGGTGCTCAATCCACAAGGGTCAGGTGGCCCGCCTGGATTGAAGGCTACATCTAATATGTCACTACAGACAGTAACATAAACGGATTCTGTTCCGGCTTTGGTTATATCCAGAGCTTTCTTTACCGCATAGTCTATTCCTTTAAGCTTAATGTCAAAGCTTGTAATAATGGTAGCCCCTTTTTCTTTTGCGATTTCAACTTGGCGTGAATTATTTCTGGGACCTCTTATCCCCATATGAATTACATTTTGGGGATCAATGTTTTCGATTTCATAAATTCTATGTAAGGGACAACATCGGGCATTAATTTCACCCGCATACTTATCTACATTATCAAGATGTGAATCCAGGTGAATTACACCTACTTTACCATCAACGCTTTCAGCCAGTGCGTTCACAATCGGTATAGTTATGGAATGATCACCTCCAAAGGTGATTGGGATGGCCCCGTTTGAAAATATATCGGAAGCCTTGGTCCGGATGTGATTAAGGGTTTTTTTTATATCACCAGGGAACATTCCGGCATCTCCATAGTCTCCGGCGGTCATGTGATCAAAAATATCAAATCCTATTTCCGGTAGATAACCCCCATATCTAATAGAAGCATTTCTAATTGACTTAGGAGCCAGTTCACATCCCGTGAAAGATCCCCAGGTTACAACCCCTTCCCATGGAGCCCCCATGATTATGAAATCGTAATCCTTAATATCTTTTTTGTTTCTAATCACCGGTAATCCCATGAAACTAGGCGTGCCGCTATAAATTTCAGGATGTTCCACCCCTGGAACAAAGCTAGTAGGTTTTTTTTTCATTGAATTTACCTCATAATAAAAAGTTGATAGAAATTGATAAAATGTAACATTTTAGCCTTTTGAAAGATATTGGCTGGTAAACTTCGATTGTTAATGTGAATAACGGAAAATACAAAAGAAAGCAACCTTCATGAATTCAAATAGTGCATTTTTTCTCTCATTGCAAAGACAACTTTAAGTACAACTCTTCAATGGATTCTAATTATAATGAATTGCCAATAGGTGAAAAAGTTTTAATAATGGTTAAATCAGTGGACAGGGTAATCAAGATTCTGGAAACCAGTAGTTTGTGACCAGAAAAAAGGTCCAGAATGTGAAAGGACATCCTTCCGTCTACATTTTCTTTAATGAGGTATGGATTAAATCATAGGCTGGCATGGTTAGTGAATTTTAACCTCAGCAACTTTATATTCACTCTTTGCTAAGATGGCTACTGCGGAGATAACCATTGTGGCTCCCATGATTTTTGGCAGAGTAATTGTTTCCCCCAGGACAATGACGGCTAGAGCAATCGTAACCACGACTTCCAATGTGGAAATAATGGAAGTGTTTGCAGTGTCAATCCGCTTGAGCCCGGCAAAAAGGGCAACACTACCAAGAGCGGTGGAAACCAGTCCGCTGGCAGCTATAGATATCCAACCGGACAGTACAGTCGGAAGCTCCACACCCTGTATTGTAACTATCAAACCATAGATAACGAATGCCGCAACAGCAATCACGGTTGACGCAGAAAAGGCGCCGGCTTTTTGAATTGATAGACTTCCAAACATAAGAAAGATAGAATAAATCACAGCTGTTGCAAGCGATAATACGATGCCGAGGAACTGTCCGCCAAAATCGAGTCCAATTGTAAAGGTTATACCTATCAAAGTCAGAAAGAGCGCCGTAATCTTGTAATTTGTAATGCGCTGCTTGAAGAAGATAGCGGCGAGGAAAGTAACAAGAGCAGGATACATATACGCAAGAACTATCACAAGGCTAACAGGAGCCAGAGTCAAGGCTGTGTAAAAGGTAATTGTTGCTCCTACAATGCCGACTCCTCCCATCATAACCAGTGTAAATAATAGCCGTCCACGAGGGAATTTAAAATTTCCTATTATCATTATCAAAAACATTACTGCCGAAGCAATCGCAAACCGAAAAAAGAGGAACGTACTAGGATTTGCTCCTGCATCATAAGCAATGCGTGCAAAAATAGGATTTACTCCGAATGCAGCAGCAGATACAACAACCAGAAATACTCCAATTAAACGATCCATAAAACCTCACAAAGATCAAGTTTAGTTATTACGCCCTGAACCACCAGCGCTCCGCAGCCCTGTGGCCGTCCATCTCCCAATTCCCCGCCGGGTTCTCGAATTTTAATTTATTTCTCGCAGCCTCAATCCAGTTTCCAAACAGCGGGATAACGACACCGCCTTCGTCGCTTACAATCCTTTGCATTTCCACATACATCTCGCCCCGTTTAGTCTCGTCAAGCTCCGCGCGGGCCTCTTTGAGCAACTTGTTGAACCGATCGTGTTTCCATAAAGTGTCGTTCCAGGCTGCATCCTTCGCATATGTAGTAGAGAACATCCAGTCTGCAGTCGCACGACCACTCCAGTAACACATGCACCATGGCTTTTTTATCCATACATTACTCCAGTAACCGTCATTCGGTTCCACTACCACCTCTATTTTAATACCGGCCTTGGCGGCGTGTTCCTTGTATAGAATGGCAGCATCAATGGCTCCCTCGAACGCGGCATTGGCTGCATGAAGCCTGAAGGTATAATCTGACATTCCGGCCTTTTTCATATGGAATTTAGCCTTTTCAGGATTGTATTTCCTCTGTGGTAATTCTGAAGCATAGTATTTCTGAGTTGGAGCTATTGGATGATCATTGCCAACTGTACCATAACCGCGCAAAATAGTTTTTAGTAAGTGCTCACGATCAATGGCGTATTTTAATGCCAGTCTGACGTCATTATTGTTATAGGGCTCTCTGTCCATGAGCATCGGGATCGAGTAATGCTTCGTCCCTGTGACGTTTATGATCTGAATGTTGCGTGTTTTCGGCAGTATATGAGTGAGTTTAAGCTCAAACCGATTCATTGCATCGATTTGTCCGTTTTGCAAAGCAACGATTCTGGCTGTAACATCCGCAATACCTATGGTTTCCACCATATCAAAGTGGGCACGTCCTTCTTTGAAATAGTTTGGATTACGTCTGGTTAAGGCCCTGTAGCCGGGTTCATGGTTGTCCAATATATAGCCGCCGGTACCGATACCCTTCTCCCACTCGTTTCCCATGGTGCCGGCAGGTACGATTGTTAAGTGGTAATCACTCATGATAAACGGGAAATCTGCATTACCTTCTTTCAGAGTAAACACCACCGTTTGCTCGCCGTCTGGTTTGATATTTTTGATAGGATCAACGATGCCCTTTGCAGCCGACTTGGAATCTTTTCCTCGGTGATGATTGATGGAAAAAACTACGTCCTCGGCATTGAGGGTTTTCCCGTTGTGAAATTCTACGTCCTTGCGTAAATTGAAAATCCATTGAGCTGCATCGGGTGTAGATTCCCAGCTTTCTGCCAGTTCGGGAATGAGGGTTCCCTTGTGATCAATTTCGACCAGACAGTTCCTGAGTTGCCAATTGATATTCATTGGCATTGCGTCTGCGATGGTTGCGGGATCCAGCGAATCTGTCGTTGAACCTCCGGCTATGCCGATTCTAAACCGTCCCCCTTTTTTAGGCTTCGCAGCATGTGCCGGAGTAGTCAACAATGCCGGAGACATCGCGGCAGTGATACCTATAGTTGATATGCGAGCCAAAAAGTCACGCCGAGAAATTTTTCCTTGTGCTAGTAAATGCTCAAGTTTATTAAGCTCTGACATGATTACACCTCCTTTTTTGTTGGCCCGTAAGTATCTCAATTTTAAACTTTTTTATAAATTTTCCAGCAATAATTATGCCAACCCAAACAATTTCTTAAAAGCCATGAGAAAACAATTAGTTATCACCTCATAGCAGTCCCCACCTTTAAGAAAGTCCGATGCAAAATCGACTCGCTAAAATAAAAAAAATAAATTGAGAGAAATAAAAGAGGATTAATACTGATTTAGTAATAGTACTGTTGAGACGTAATGATGTAGATGAAATTAGATATGGCTATGAATCCTAATATGTCATAAGACCAAGATGCTTCAGCTTGCGAACGACACTTGACTGGCTTATTTTTAAATGTTTTGCGATCTCTCTTGTGGATTGATATTGGGAAAGAGCGTTTATAAAAATATTCTTTTCGACGTTAAAAAGTTGTTCTTTCAGGCTTTGGGCCTCATCTCCGTGTTTAATATATTGGTTATTTTCGACTCCAAGGTCAACCATGGCATTGACAATGGATTTCCCAAGCATATCTTTTTCACTAGTTAAAACCGCACTATTTATTATATTTTTCAACTCTCTAACATTTCCAGGCAACCTATATGATAATAACAGTTCTATTGCTTGAGGTGAAAATCGTTTTATTGTTCCAACGCGTTAGTTCAAAACTATGCGCTTTCAGCGCAAGACTTTC
>CAZLRK010000021.1:0-34014 GCA_964561845.1 uncultured Desulfobacterales bacterium
GTTTTGAAAAAAGTAAATAATTTTATCTTACGAACGTTTTAGGTTTAAGGTTGATAATCTCGTAAAAAATCAAGATTGGGATGGCAAAGTAAAAAGCTCCAGTTTCAAGACGCGCAAATTTCGTGTCATAAGGCGTACTTATAGTACGTTGCAATGACAACGAAATGAAGCGGAACACAGAAAATGGACTTTTTACGAAGCCATCAAGGTTTAATGACTTAATGTACGTTTAGCCAATAGACTTCCCGACCAATAAGTATTTGATGGTTTAGAAAAATATGCCTTAAAAAGTTCCAAACTCTCCTGGCGTAGTATATTCGAAATAATTGAAATTTTACAATTATTGTACAAAGGGTTTAACTTCGACAAATTACACCCTGTTCCCCCGCCCATTACATCTTCATAAGCATAAACAATTTTACCGATACCACTTAATATAATAGCTCCAAAACACATCAGACAAGGTTCTAAAGTACAAAAAAGGGTTATCTTGCTTTTATCAATATCTTTTTCAAGATCAACAAGGCGTCTTAATGCCAGTATTTCGGCATGATCAATTTCATTAACGGAGTTTTTAATTGATCCTGTCCGATGAGCTTCTACAAGAATTTTATCTTCATAAACCACTACGCATCCCACAGGGAATTCACCTGCAGATAACGCCTTTTCTGCCTGATTCAATGCTTTTTTCATAAAATATTGATAATCCATGATGCTTTTCTCCAATTCAGAACTCATGACCTGTATACATAATTTCAACGTGATATGAAGGTTTAGTCGTAATTTCAGATGCAACAATTTGAACATCGAACACCGAACGTTCAACATCGAACGCCGAATAAGGAGTCCATTTTTTTAATACTTTATTCATAACATTTTAGCCTTCTGAAAACAATTAGAAATAGCAAACTTCAAAGGTTGTTTAATTTATTGAAAAAAAATATGTTTTAGAATATAAAAAACTATGGCTAAAAAAAATCTCCCAAAAGTGTTGTCGGAAATCGCAAAAAATAAATGGGAAGAATTTCGCTCTTCAGCTAAAGAATCAAACGTAAAGCTCGCCTTTGACAATGAATTTATTTCAGTACTAAAATGTGTCTTTTCTTTTAGCGATTTTGTCTCAAAAAGCTGTATCCGTGACCCTGAAATGCTGACAGATCTTCTGGACAGCCAGGATCTTTTAAGACAATACAATAAGGGTGAATATCAAAATAAGCTTAAAACCGCTCTTTTAGAGGCAGACGAAGATGAAAAGCTAGGCAGTATTCTTCGCAGGGTTCGTCACCGTGAAATGGTAAGAATTGCCTGGCGCGACCTTGCGCGTTGGGCGAACCTCTCGGAAACCATGGGCGATCTATCAGCTTTTGCTGATTCTTGCTTAGAACAAACGCTCTCATTTCTTTATAAACGACAATGTTCAGAATACGGTGTTCCTGTTGGAGCTGACGGTTCACGCCAGCAACTTGTCGTTATCGGAATGGGTAAACTTGGTGGTCGGGAACTCAACTTTTCTTCTGATGTTGACTTGATTTTTTCCTATCCGGAGAATGGTAACACAAAAGGAAAAACAAAAACCATAAGCAACGATGAATTTTTTCTGAGGCTTTGCCGTCGGATTATCAGCGTAATCGGATCAACTACCTTTGAAGGCAATGTATTTCGCGTCGACATGCGTCTTCGTCCCGATGGTGAAAACGGGCCGCTTGTTATGAGCTTTGATAATATGGAACAATACTACCAGCATTTCGGACAGGAATGGGAGCGTTATGTTGGGATTAAAGCCAGAGTAGTTGCAGGCGATAAAGACGCCGGTAATCAGCTTCTTGAAAGCCTTAAACCATTTGTTTACCGGAGATACCTTGACTTTGGCGTCTTTGATTCCTTAAGGGATATGAAGCAAAAAATTTCCCTTGATGTCAAACGGAAAGGGATGAAAGAAAATGTCAAGCTCGGCCCCGGCGGAATACGTGAGATAGAATTTTTTGGACAAATTTTTCAGCTTATCCGTGGCGGGGTGTTGCCAATCCTCCAGACTCGACCTATTCTTAATGTTTTATCGATCCTATCCCAAAAAAAATATATACATCGGGATGTATATAACGAACTTAAAAAAGCATACAAGTTTTTACGCAACGTAGAAAACCGTTTACAGGAATTCTCGGATCAGCAAACCCATAGCCTTCCCTCCGACCCGTCAGGAAGAATCCGACTTGCCATATCTATGAACTTCTCAACCTGGGAAGCTTTTTCTATAAATCTTCATAAGCACATGGAGAATGTTCATTACCATTTCAATAAGTTGCTTGAAACCGCTGATTCAGAATATACAGATGACCAAACAGATAAAACCTACAATGAAATGAGAACGGTTTGGCAGGATTCTAAAGAAGATGAACAAGGGCGTGAAATGCTTTCCTCTGCCGGATTCGATAGGCCGGACAAGGTGTTTATATTATTAGATTATCTGCGTAATGATTCGGAAACTCGGGCACTTAGCAGCGAAGGTCGTGAACGCCTCGACAAACTGCTCCCGCTTGTCCTAAAAGAAATTGGCAAATCAGATCAACCTCTCTCTGCCTTGAATCGTATAATAGACCTGATCAAAACCGTTGAAAGGCGGACCAGTTATTTATCACTTTTATTGGAGAATCCAAACGTACTTTCCCATCTTATAAAACTTTCAAATACCAGCCCATGGATCATATCTTTTTTGGCCAAGCACCCTGTACTGCTGGATGAGCTTCTTGATCCAAGAACACTTTATATTCCTCCCCAAAAAACCGAACTTGAAAAAGAGTTAAACCAACGTATCGAGCATCTGTCCCCTGACGATCTTGAATATCAAGTCGAAGAGCTGTGTATTTTCAAACAAATTAATGTTTTGCGTGTAGCAGCTGCAGATGTTACCGGCAACTTCCCATTAATGAAAGTCAGTGATCATCTTTCCGATATTGCGGAAACGATTTTAAATAGGGTCCTCGAATTATCCTGGAATCATCTTATCGAAAAACATGGAAAACCGGTTTGTTTTTTAAACGGAAAGAAATGCGACAAAGGATTTGCAGTTATTTCCTATGGAAAGTTAGGCGGCCTTGAACTCGGATATGATTCTGATATAGATTTGGTATTTCTTCATTCAGGGAGTGAAGGGCTGACAGAAGGTGGTGCAAAACCCATAGATAATGCCCAGTTTTTTGCTCGTTTGGGTCAAAGAGTAATCCATATCTTAACTGTCCATACACGTGCCGGAGTTTTATACGAAACCGATATGAGGCTACGTCCCAGTGGAAGTTCCGGCCCTATTGTAAGCCATATTGAAGCGTTTGGAGATTATCAAAAGGAAAAAGCCTGGACATGGGAACATCAGGCTCTTATAAGGGCAAGGGCCGTAAGCGGAGACAGCCGTGTTGCAGAACGTTTTGAACAAATTAGAATAGAGGTACTTGCTCGTCCTCGCTGCAAAAACAAACTTCAAAAAGAAGTAAAGAAGATGCGCCAACGCATGCGCAAAGAACTTTTAAAACCCGTACAAGGCTATTTTAGTCTCAAACAGGACAAAGGTGGAATCGTTGATATAGAATTTATCGTTCAGTATCTGGTACTTTTAAGGGCTCATGAATATCCTGAACTCCTAAATTGGACAGATAATGTTCGCCTTCTTCAAACCCTGGCGGAAACAGGCATCATCGATGAATCCACGGCTTATATTCTAAGGGAAGCCTATTTAATCTATCGAGCAGATGTTCATAGAAAAAGCCTCCAGGAAAAAAAACCAATAGTTCCTGAAGATAAATTTCGCATTCTTCAAAATAAAGTTAAAGAAATTTGGAATTATTTTATGGAAAATAATGAAAATAAGGATTAATGGTAACAGTTCAGCGATTTTTTTAGACAGGATTAACAGGATTAACTTGATTTAAAAAATATTTTTAAGAATCCCGTTTATCAGTAAGTTGAATCCTACAATTGATTATATTATTGCTCAAAAACAAAGAGCATTACTACGGAAATGGTCTATAGCTATTAAACAAAAAAGTATTCATCAATCATAAAACTGGAGTATTCGAGTAGTAGAGCAATTGTCGCGATTTTTTTCAAACCATTCTTTTGCCTTCAGGCAGGATTATTATTTTGTGATTAACTGGAATAATATCTTGTGTATCCTGTTATCCTGTCAAATATTTTTTGTCAGGTTGAAACATTATGCCAAAGTGTGCGTCACGCGGCCGAAAAAGACCTGCTCAATTGCACTTTAGCAGGATCTATCTCATGCAGTTTCTCACGGATTAGAGCAAATTCGCCGGGATCATCCGGATATGGTATCCAGCCGTAATGCAAACCGCCGTGTATGCTGTCGACGTTCATCTCCTTCTGGTTGATAATTGCATCAACATTAAATGGAATCGTGTCATTCTTTGTCAACAGTTCCAGCGTCATGCCAACGCGAATCGCATTTCTGGGCTCCACTTTGAGCATTTTTCTCGCTGCATCGTAACCGCGTACAATACCTGAAAACTGAAAAGCGGTCTCTTCAGGTTTTGAATTATCGAACCTCTGTGCCGAGCGTCCCGGATTTCCCTTGAGAAATCCTGCAGTCAGTCCGCGATTAGCGGTTGCAAAAACGTCTGTCATGTGTGCAGGGTCAAACGGCTTTTCTGCATACAAATCGTCCATCGCCTTCCTGTATGTTCTGGCGATTAGCGCAGTATAGTATACTGATTTCGAGCGTCCTTCCACTTTAAAACTGTCAACACCGGCGTCGCTCAAGGCATCAAGATACTCGATTGCACACAGATCACGGGCATTCATCAAATAGGTTCCGTTTTCGTCTTCATCTATTTGCATAAATTCCCCAGGCCGTTCGGTTTCTTCCAGATAATAATCACCCCTCAGGGGCACATATTCATCGCCGTGTTGTGTTAAAGAGATCTCCTTAGGATCCACGCTCTTTCGCCACTCAACCGGTTGTATGTTTTCTTTTTTGTAAATTTTATACTCCCAGCGACATGAATGCGAGCATGTACCCTGGTTCGGATCGCGATAAGACATATAATTCGAGATAAGGCAGCGTCCTGAGTAGGAAATGCAAATTGAGCCATGCACAAAAGCTTCCAGCTCAAACTCCGGACAGTAATACCTGATTTGTTTGATTTCCTTGATGGAGAGCTCGCGGGAAAGGATAATACGATTGATACCGATATTTTGCCAAAATCTGGCAGTAGCATAATTTACGGTATTCGCCTGCACCGAAAGATGAATTTTCTCCTCAGGGTACTTTTCCTTCATTAGCATAATAATGCCGGGATCTGACATGATCCACGCATCCGGGCGGCATTGCTCAAGCAGGCGGCCCACATAATTTATAAGTGGTTCAACCTTATGATTATGTGGAATGATATTGGCGGTGAGATAAACCTTTTTCCCCAATTCATGGGCATAGTGTACTGCATCCACCTCCGATTCTTTGTTAAACCTATTTTCCCTGGCACGTAAAGAGAATCTGGGAATGCCCAGGTAAACCGCATCAGCGCCAAACGCATAGGCAAATTTCATTTTCTCGAAATCACCTGCCGGCAGCAATAATTCTATTTTTTTCATTCGTTTAGCTTCCCTTTATTTATGGACGTCTCGGATTATTTTCTCGAAGCCATTTGAGTTTAATGACACCGCCCGAGTCCTGTGCAATGTAGACGAATCCGTCATCGTCCATAGTAATTCCCTCTTGGTTGTCACCAGGAAATGCGTGGGCTCCCACAAGAACGTAATTGCGTGAGTATTCCAGAATTGTATTGGTTGCATCACTGATGACGAAAATGTGTTTTGATCTCGGGTCGTAGTATAGCCCTGACAGGTCAATAACTTGTGGGGCGAAATACCCGAGCAGCTTGGGGGTTCCAGTATTGCTCCGTATAGGGAGTTCAACACGGAACACCGCAGAAATGTCGTGCTTGTCAGTTAGGCCGAAAGCTTGGTTTGCGACAAAGAATACGCCGCCCTGAGGATGCTGGGAATCAGGAACAAAGGTGATCGCTTCAATTCCCTGGCCACCGGCTTTCAAAACAGTCTTGCCATCGAGAATTCTAGGGATGGAGAAATCTCGCAACACTTCAAATGTCTCTGGGTTGATCTCGATGATAGACTCCGACCCCTCGACGGCTATGTACAGCAGACCGGTCAATGGATCATGGGTAATGCCTTCAAAATCTACATGACGAATCCGTTTCTGCTTGATCATTGTCCCATCAGTCTTGATCTCACAGATGTCACCTTCATCCCCGACGACAAACAGCGTCTCGCGTAGTGAATGCCAACAGATTCCAGATGGCTCATTAAATGCAGCCTTGTCGATGTTGCCCACCCACTGATACGGGAACACGATGCTCGGCGGACCCGCCTGTGGGCCGCAAAAGGTCCCGCAACCCGCGAGGAAGATCATCGTAAGCAACGATATAGATATCAACATTCCCTTGGACATGTGCATGTCATTCTCCTTGGATAACGCATTGTTACACCAATGGAGGAAAAACCAATTGGCCCTGATTGAGCATTATTTTGGTTCAATTAGGGTTTTTTCCAGCATTATTTCAAGCATCGTATCATCTACTTTTGCCATACCCAGAATACTGATTTCGCTTAAATGACAAATTGTTTCCTCAGCAGATTTTCCGACATAACCTTCTGTTTGTGAAATACCATGATTATTCAAAGCCATATAAGCAGAACGAATTGCCGAATCCGTAGAGCTAGCTACTTTTAAAGCACATCCCCCTTTCGCGCCGTCACAAAGCATACCCCCCAAATCGCTTATTAAATTATTTACAGCTAAAGTAATCTTTTCCATATCTTTCTCATATTGCTGGTAAACAATGGCAACAGCCGCACCTACTCCTGCTGCAATCGCACATCCGCAAAGAGGGGACAAATCACCGGTAAAGCACTTTATATAACTGTTTATTAAATGGGATAAAGCAATGCTCTGTAATATTTTTCTTTCTTCAATTTTAAAATAAATTCCAACGTTATAAGGAACCAAGATAGCAACAATTCCCTGGTTTCCACTTCCTCCGCTGGACATTACAGGGAAGTTCAGTCCGGCCATTCGGGCATCCACAGCTGAAGCTGTCAATATTTTGGTGGAGGAAAAAACATCATTCAAAAGGTATCCCCTCTTCACTAAATCAGAAACATAATAACCAACTTTTTGTAATTTTTGCCCTGCTTCGGTAATTTCCAGATTCATATCAATGCCGCACTTGATATAGTTATAATCCTCATCATCCATACCCTGAGCTAAACCAATAAACTCAGATATTTTCATCTCCTTTAAAATTGCCTTATACTCTTGACCGGTAGAATTGTTTTCTTTGTGCTTTTTACTAATAAGTGGTTGATTATTTTTTTCCAGACGAACCAGATTCGTATGAGCATTTTTTACTACAGCTCTGGATGAGTCTATTGAGGTTTTTATAAAAACCTCAATATATAGATCTGTTTTTGTCTTATCATAAGAAATTTTTGCTTTTCTGGTCAGAATCAATGCTTTAGCCTGGCCAATCATTTCCTGTCTGACACATTTTAAAATCTCCATCTTTAATTCAGGCTTTTTAATCAAAGCTCCAAGGACGCCGGCAATTAGATTACCTTTTTCTCCGCCAGTATTTGGGACTGTTACAGCAAAACCGTTTTTATAGACTCTGGGATCAACTGTTATATTTATTTCTTCAATCTCACCTTTGATTTCCTGGGCAGCAATGCCCGCAGTATATGCAATGGCAATCGGTTCGGTACAACCCAATGCAGGGAAAACCTCGTGTTTTAGAACAGCCTTAAGAATATTCATTTTGCTCTACCTTTGTTTTTAAATATTTCATTAGTCATAAAAGCTCACTTGCTGCAACAAAATATTAGCAGAAGTACTATCCGAAATCAAGTCATTGATCCCGTCGTGTCATATCTGTCTTGACGCACATTCTTCTTTCTGCCATACTTGTGCACAAAAAAATCAAATCCCTATAAATGATAGTTGCATCATGAAAAAACCTACATCAGAAATCCAGAATAAATACATAAAGGCTCTCATGGATATCAGCCGGGCGATTACGTCCGATCTATACTTGGAAGATATACTCAAACTGATTTTAATGGTCACCGCAAAGGTAACCGGTGTTGAAATCTGCTCACTGTGGCTGATTGATGAATCTGTCGACCCGAAAATAATCCGATTAAAAGCTTCTCAGACCATTGACCCGGATTACATGAAAGACCGATCTTTGAGTATGGATGAAGGTGTTGTCGGTTATGTCGCCACACAAAGATCTCCGCTAATTATTGGCAATGTTCTGGATGAGCCTCGGTTTAAAGAAAAAGAAATGGCCAAAAAGCTCGGACTTGTGTCCATGCTCAGCGTACCCTTGGAAGTAAAGGATAAAGAGGTGATAGGTGTCCTCAACTGTTTCACTGCCCAACCCCATACATTTTCTGAAACCGAAGTAAATTTGATCAGGACCGTGGCAAATCAATCGGCCGTTGCCATACTAAACACGGAACTCATGGTAAAAACCAGAGTAATTCAAGAGGAACTGGAAACGCGCAAACTTGTTGAGCGTGCCAAGGAAGTTCTCATGAAACGCCGCAACATGACAGGCGATGAGGCATACCAGTGGATTAGAAAGAAAAGTATGGATATGCGGAAACCCATCCGTCTTGTAGCAGAAGCAGTCCTTCTTTCAGTAGAGCTTGAATAGATCAGATATCGCTTTTAAGTAAAAAGTACTTGACAATTAAAATTAGCAGAACTATAAAAACTAGAAACTATCAGTTTTAAAACTCTGTACAAGGACGTGCAGGGTTTTTCATATATCAGACAAAGGCGTCATTACCCTCAAGGGGTAGGCGCCTTTTTGTTTTGAACAGTTTCGAGACCTTTGAAAAATGCTCAATTTTGAAACCACTTCAACTAACAACAAACTAAAAAGGAGAGTATTCAATGCAATTTTCTAAAAGTAATGATGCCCTGGGAACAATAAATCGAGGCAATCCGGCCGAGTCCGGCCTCTGCACCCTCTGTCGGGCCGATTGTCAGGGAAAATGCGAAACCTGCCTTTCAAGTCTTGTCGGTCGCAAACTGCTCTATCCAAGAAGTTATGGTATTGCAACCGCAGGCGCCAACAACACAATCCATATCGGAGTTTCCTATAATTCCCTTAGAATTCAAGGATACGCTTACGGTGCTCGAGGCCTCAATCAAAGTCTGAGCACTGATCCTGACAACTGTATCTTCCCAAATGTAAAGCTTGAAACTGAATTCGGTAATGAAGTAAAAACCAAAGTTCGGTTGCCGTTTATGACAGGCGCCCTCGGTTCAACACTTGTAGCGTTAAAGTATTGGGATTCCTTTGCCATTGGCGGTGCATTGGTCGGAATCCCCGTTGTTATCGGTGAAAATGTTGTTGGTGTCGATCGTGAATCTAAAATTGAACCCGGCAATGGGAGAAAAGGCATAATAAAAAGCGCACCCGAGCTTGAGCGTCGTGTAGACGGATATCTGCGTTATTACGATGGCTATGGTGCTATATTTATCCAGATGAATGTGGAAGATACCCGGAACGGTGTTGCGGAATTCGTAGCTGAAAAGTACGGTGACAAATGTATCATCGAATTGAAATGGGGTCAGGGCGCCAAGGATATCGGTGGCGAGATTCAGGTCACAAGTCTGGATTATGCTGTTTTTCTGAGGGAACGAGGCTATATAGTCGATCCGGATCCCACTCTCCCTGAAGTGCAGCAGGCCTTCGAAAATGGGGCAATAAAATCCTTTGCTCGCCACAGCCGACTTGGCGCCACTAACTTGAATACAGTGGAGCAGGTGCGTGAAGATTTTATGAGCAGGGTTGAATACCTCCGCAGTCTCGGATTCAAGCGAATTTCATTAAAGACCGGATCATACGGTATGGAAGAGCTTGCAATGGCAATCAAGTTTGCCACCGATGCAAAGCTGGATCTTCTCACAATTGACGGTTCAGGCGGCGGAACCGGAATGAGCCCTTGGAATATGATGCAGAGCTGGGGCGTACCATCGATCCAGCTGCACGCAAAGGCTTACGAGTATGCCGCCATATTGGCGGCCAGGGGTGAAAAGGTTGTTGACATGTCATTTGCAGGCGGGTTCGCCTTGGAAGACAGCATATTCAAAGGGCTTGCCCTCGGCGCTCCTTTTACAAAGCTGATATGCATGGGACGCGCCATCATGATCCCCGGTTTTGTAGGAGCCAACATCGAAGGCGCTCTTAACCCGGAAAAAAGAGGAGACGTTAACGGGCACTGGCCCGAATTGCCGAAAACGGTCAAGAGCGTTGGAAACAGCGTTAAAGAAATTTTTGCCGGGTACTTCGATCTGGAGAAGAAGCTGGGCAAGGATGAAATGAAAAATATTCCTTACGGGGCAATTGCATTCTGGACTATGGCCGATAAGCTATACTGCGGGTTACAGCAGCTTCTATCAGGCGCAAGAAAATTCTCAGTGACCCAACTCACTAGAGGAGATATATTCTCCGGTAACCGGGAGACAGCCCAAGAAACTGGTATTCCACATGTGTGTGATGCCAACGACGAAAGCGCAAAGAAAATACTCAATTCGTAATCGGCTGTTGTTTTGTCTCTATTCCGCTTTTCACAAGTTTGAGTTGTTCATTTGCAAGGCATAAGGGGTGCAGCTGTAGTCCTTCTACCGCAAACCCCTTATAACGCAGCAAATGGGCAAATCAGGCTTGTGAAAAGCGGGATAGATCAAAAACATGTTTAATACAGGAAGGCATTTCGGTTAAATGATGGGTAACGTATAGGAGTTGGGTGGGCGTTTTGCTGCAGATATCATTGATCAGTTCAAGGATAAGCTGACGATTGACAGGATCGAGCCCCTGGCAGGGTTCATCCAGAATAAATAATTTAGGGGATTTTACAACGGCACGGGCCAGAAGAACCATTCGTCTTTCCCCGTAGGAAAGCAGATCATAACGTTTGTCCTGCAGATGGGACAAATTCAGACGTTCGATCCATTTGCGCGCTGTGTTGCGTTGACTGCTGCTGGTATGTTGATACAGACCGACTGAGTCGAAAAAACCGGAAAGAACCACTTCAAAGACGCGGATCGACTTACAATAATTTATTTGAAATTCTGAGGACACTAACCCCATGTGTTGTTTAATATCCCAAATACTCTCCCCGCTTCCTCTGCGTCTGCCAAAAAGGTAGATTTCATTAGCGTAAGCCTGGGGATGATCAGCAGTGATCAACTGCAGCAGGGTGGTCTTTCCGGAACCGTTGGGGCCAACCACTGCCCAGTTTTCCCCCTTTCTCACCGTCCAGTTTAAATTTTTAAAAACAGTCAGATTCCCATAGCGAACCGTGGTATTTTTAATTTTAATGATTGTGGGGCGTTTGATGCAATCACTGGGAAGAAATGATTGTGATGTTACCGTATCCATGGCTTTATTGCCATACAGGCGATCTAAATTTTTAGAGGTTAAGATGTGAGCACGAGGGCCTTTGCAGAAAACCCGGCAATCTTTCAAACAGATGATGTGTGATATGGTAGGCAAAATATGTTCTAGTCTGTGGGTGGCCAACATCACCTGAACCCCGGTTTTCATCAGCGAATTTATAGATGACTTTAATCGTTTGCGGCCGTGCATGTCGAGTCCTTCAAAGGGTTCGTCAAGGATCAATAGACTTTGAGATTGCATAACAGCCCGTGTGATGAGAATCTTTCTGATTTCGCCTGTGGAAAGAAAGCGAACGGATCGATCCATCAGATGTTCAATTCCAAAGATGGAAAGGATTTTATTCACAGGTGTCTTGTTGCTTAACTTATTTTTCTTCCGAGCAGACTTGATGAGTTGCCTGACAGTTAAATGGGTGTTGAGCTTTCCGCTAAAATAGCGTGCTTCATCGTACGCCCGTTCTCCGGCAATCAATTGTTGATGAAGTTCAAAGGACACGTAACCGATATAATCGGGTTGTGCCATAGGGTGATGACGCATGATGGTTCCTCTCACAACCGGTGCGTCACCTATAAGCGCCCTCATTAAGGTCGATTTCCCTGACCCATTGGGCCCTAAAACCGCCCAATTCTGGTTGCTCTCTATTTCCCAGCAAGTAGAAGTAAGGATATGCCGATCCCTAACCCGAAGCGTGACATTTTCGAGGGTGATAAATCGCTCTTCTGAACTATCTGCACGTGTTGTGTTTTGCATTGGATGGGAAATAAAGTATTAATTTGATTTTAGGCTTTTTCTCAGTCGTTTCTTAAAGCCTTTGTATGCATCAGATTTATACCCGAATGATTCATAGAATCTATGGGCTTCCGTCCGTTCCGACTCAGTGACAAAAATGATATAACTACAATTATGTTTGACAGCACATCTTTCCAGTTCCCTCATAAGTGAAGACGCGATCCCTAAACGCCTTTGATGTCTGTCGACAATGACGTCCTCAACTACCATGAATGGTTTGCAGTCACCATATAGCTCTTCACAGATGATACCCATAACTGAACCTGCCAAGTTATCCTGTTGATCTGCCACTAAAAATATGTAGTTCGGGTTTCTCTTGAGCCTTTGGAATGTTTCTCGCATTTTCTCCAGCGAAGACTCTTCGCTCCAAAACTGCTTGTAAAGCACAGCCAAACTTACAAGGTCATCCTCTGTCAGTTTTCTGATTTCCATGATTTCCTTCCGGTCGGGCCAACGCCTATGTCCATCTGTGGCGGGTGTTCAGCAAGGAATTTCTAATTTCATTAAAATAGTTTTAAACACAGACTTTTAGTAAAGTTGCCGCTATGCTGTTTTATACAAAATAGTTTATGTCTTAACTAGCAAACACTAGTCCAGATCCAACTTCGCTTTACATTGATTGCATTTTACAACACCCCGGTAAACTTTGTTGCCGCATTTCGGACAGATATAGCGGGCTTCTTCATCTCGAATCCATTTTTCAGTACCGAATTTTCGTCTATATGGAATAGCTCGTAGAATTACCTTTTTCCCAACAGCCATCGAAAAATTATCAATATAGTGACAGGGAAATTCGTCGCACTGATGACATCCGGTGTAGCCTTTCTCTCTCGTGCAGGCCCTGATCTCGCACTGCTTGCAATGCATAAACGTATCATCAGATAAGCACCCCTTACACCGTATATCTTCTGTTGAAAGATTTTCACTATTAGGAAGAGCGCCCTTGCCTAGAACACCTCCTTTGTAAAGACCCACTAACCTTTCCTTGAATTTTTGATTATTATCACGGTGTGCAATGTAAATGGCACAGACTCCGCAATAAAGACCACAAGGTGGAGCAAAATCCGGATTTACTTTCATTATTCCAATTCTCCTTATTTTTAGTAATTTTTATAGACCTCGGGGACGATGTTGAATTTATTTACTTGTCAATCTACTTGTTCACCATTTTTGATACTGCTGAGGTTGAGACACCTGTGTTTCTGGCAATTTCTGCTATGGGGATACCATATTCCGAAAAAAGCTTAATTGCAATATGAAACCGAACTCTGCAGACAGGATGCCGCCGACTGCCTGATCTTAGCTCTTTGATACTAATACCATCCTTTCTACATTCATCGCTGATAATCTGTTCAACCTTTTCTCTTTTCTCCTTTTTTGAAAACTGATATTTAAAATATTCATCAGCCTCTTTAATAATCCTTTCAACAAAATCACCGCTGCCCAAAACACGTTCGTCAGATAACTCTTTATTGCCATGCCGACGCATCGATATCACCTGTGACCATCCGCCTTGAGACCTGATCAATCCACCTCCAACCAGCTCAGGACGCCTGCCTTCTTCGGTCCCTTTTATAACAAATTTTCGATATCTTTTTTTGGCCTTTCTTTCCTTTTTGCCGAAATATCGCAAAACATATTTCCTGTTCTGCCATTTGTTTTTTTGCTTACCTATGATAACACTATGCCCGCAGAAGGGATACCGGTCCAGTTTTGCAAGGTCTTTAACCAAACGGGCGCGTAAAGGATTTAAATGGATATACCGTACCAGTTCTTTTAGATATATATCTTCTTCACAAACAATTGATTTGTAGCGGTTTTGAAACAAATGTCCATATCGCTTGTGGCGCCGGTTATAGGATATGGCATAGCCGGTCAAAAACCGGCGCATGAATCTTGATAGACCGTAGATTCCGCTGCGTATTAAAATGTGTGCATGATTGGTCATTAAGGCCCATGCATATACTTCCATGTCCGTATCGGTGATAAGAGTTCCCAACCGGGTGATAAAATTCTTTCGATCTGTGTTATCGGTTACGATCTCTTTTTTTTCAATCCCCCGAACAATCACGTGATGAAGCATTCCCGGAGCATCCAATCTGGCTTGTCGTGGCATAAAACTGTCCCCTCTTAAAATCTATTATATATTAGCTTTATCTCTTTCTATCAGATATAATACTTACCATAATTAATCATCAAAATCAACCACGTCCCCGATAGCCTATCAGATAAAACACTTACCATAGTTATTCAGCAATTTCAACAATGTCCCCAATAGCTTAAAAAAGTGTTTGACAGGCAAAAATAATGATCTTATAAACAATTATAACCTATTAACAATTAAAGAGAAAATAGCTATTTTTACGTATAGCTGCCTTAGACCTTGAAAAATAGAAGGCCAGAAAAAGCTTGATTTTGCTTATAACATTACAATGATTCTTAAAATAATTGAATTTTGTTGTATTGGAAAGTAAATTAGTATATTAAGTGATTTAAGTAAGATCAAGATCGTACTAAAAAGAAGATTTCTATTTAATAACCAATGTTAGGCGCTTCATGCCATAACAAATATAAAATCTTGGAGGCTGCTATGTTATTGGGTTTGGAAACTTTCAGTTATCATCTGGCCTTTGCGTACGGCAAGATGAATATCTTCGATTTCATTCAACGGACCGCTGAACTTGGCCTTGACGGCGTCCAGATAAATGTAGAAGGCCATGACCTTGCCCATCTCGGAAGTGACGACCCCGGATTTCTCCGTGAGGTCCGGGCCACAATCGACGGTCTCGGATTGTTCGTTGAACTCGACACTTGCGACACTAATCCAGACAATCTCACCAGGGTTCTCAACATCTGCAAGGCTCTGGGGGCGGACAAAATGAGAGTTTACTCTAGCATTGGAGGGGATGTTAAGAAGGAACTCAAGCAAGCTGTCGAAGACTTTCTACAGGTCATCAATATCTGTGCCGACTATGGGATCAGAATCTCTTTTGAAAACCACGAATTCGAATCGTCGCACGATGTATTGGAAGTAGTTCGCAAGGTGAATAGCGAACACGTTGGCGCACATGTCGATACCGGAAACTCAATGATGGTATGGGAAGACCCCATTGACGCTATTAAGGCTATGGCCCCTCATGCAGTCAGCACACATTTCAAAGACCACTTGGTTATTATGCTCAACAATCAACCCATGATTGTTGGCGTCCCGTTGGGGAAAGGCTGCATCGATCTATCCGAGGCTTATCGGATCCTTGCTGAACAGTCCCCTCTCGATCGAATCAATATTGAAGTATGCTATGGCTACATTGCACACTTTCGTTTGCCAGAGGCTGAAGGCTACGGTGCAAAACTGGGCCAAGGCAGTTTCCGTATCCATCAGCCTCCTTACGATCCCGCTGTGGTTGCCCCGCACTTTTTGCACTACTTGGACGATGTGGTCGAACTAGATTCATACGCATGGCAAGACTTAGCCAAAATACCAAGTTCAGAATCTGAGCGCCGGGAACTAGTGGTATTACAAGACCAAGCAGTCGTTGAAAGTGTCGACTACGTCAAAAAACTGAATGATTGAACTTCAATCGGAATGATTATTGAATATTCGTGATCCCGAATAATATCGTTAGACAAAAAAAGGATACTCAAAAATCCATATTTGTTCACTACACTTTAGGTCAAAACATATAGCTGCCTTGGACCTGGGAAAAATGGAAAAGATTATTTAAAGACAAGGAAGTTCTATTCTATGAACATCAAGACAAAATCTCTCATTGTTCTGATCATTCTATGCGTCATTGATATGGTAATCCCAATTCCGATTCTCGGAGTGACCCTCATTTACGTAGTGCTCCAGAAACCGCCTTGGTTCACGGATGTTGTACGCAAAATCTACAGTAAATGATAAGGTGTCGGTCCTCTTATTGGGAAAATCGGTCTAATGAAATGTTAGAAAGAATGCACTAATAGGGAACGTTCGTGCAGAGATTGCATTGGCAATGCACGTTCTGCATGAACCCCTATTATATATAGTCGTTTTCATGAGGGCCTATCATTATTAATTCAATATCTTCTCCAAGGAAATGGTAAGAAAGCAGATATTGTGTATGTTTTATTTTAAATTTAGGTAATTGAGTAATACTTGGTACTACGCTTATTGGTTCAGCAATTTATCAAAATCAACAAGATCTTGGGGTCTGCCGCTTGAACGCTTATTGATTAAAAGGTCGCCCTTTGATATGAAATTTACCTTAAAGTTACCAAGATCTGCAATAACACGATTCTTAAAACATGTATCAAAGCGTACTCCGTCGATAGATGTAAGGATCTCCAATCGCATTGGAGGAACCCCCAATCTGATTACCTTTTCTTCTTTTAAAAACAATTCTTTTTTTACTTCAGGAAGATCAAACCCAAATTCTTTCAAGGCCTCGACCATCTTCAAGGCATTTTTTTCATTAATAGCAATCCATATATCCATATCACCTGTCGCTCGTGGATATCCATGGTAGCCTACAGCATATCCTCCAATCACAAGGTATTCTATTTCATTTGAGTTCAGCAATTGTAAGAACTCTTTGAAGTCTCTCGGAAACTCGATCATGACCAAACATCACCTTTCTCATGAATTCAATTGTTTCAATTCTTTCGATAGAACTCCGATCACGCCAGTAGCCTCTATCATCAGCTTCATGTAAATTGATTACTTCAAAAACATTTCTTTGTATTTTTTCTTCAATCATTTTTCCTCCGTAGAACCCCCGCCATAAGAAGTTGACAGGTTACACCGCAAAAAGTGTTAACGGCTTTTTTTATCTTATTTACCAACCAATCTTGCCAAAAGGATATCTTCAACATTCCGCCGTGAATCGATTACTGATAAAACATATACTTTTCGTTCATCAATCCTATACATTAGTCTCCATGGCGGGATAATTAATTCTCTATATTGTAATATTCCTTGGCCTTGAAGTTCCGGTACAATGCGGCCTCTTCCAGGAAGGGTGTGGAGATTCGATGCTTTTTGTTTGATGCTTTTTAATATTTTTAATGCATTTTGAGGACTGTCTATAGAAATGAAATCAATGATTTCCTTAAGATCATTCTCCGCAACATTTGTCCAAATAACTTTATACTTTGGGTTCATCAAAGCTTTTCTTTCAGTTCATCTTCAATGTCTTTAAACACGTCCTCTTGTAACCTTACCTTGCCATTTCGCAAATCATTTTCTCCTTGAGATATCAGCTTTAAAAGGCCAATTGCATTACGCATATTTTCATAGCTTTCAGGGTCTTGAAGGACAGCCCTAGGCTCACCGTTTTGGGTTATTATAACAGGCCGATGGGTTCTGTTGATCTGGTTTAATAAATCTGCAGCTTTTGATTTTAGGTATGTAACGGGTTTTATATCGCTTTTAATATTCATTTTATTTACCTCCGGTCCGAATATAGTACCAGAAAATGGCCGCATGTCAAGTCTAATTTTTATCCTGCGAACGATGAACTGTGCGGCGCGACCCTTTGCGTCCGCACCAGTGATTGGTTAAGCGCCTATCTTTTTCATTTTTTATCAGTCGGCGTAGGGAATCTCTGAGCATACTATTTCAATGTTTGTTTTTGATAACAAGTCACGTAATTCTGCTTCACGGGCTTCTTTATTCTTGTGAGGCCCAATAATAATTTTTTCAATCGGGAGTTTTATGTCGGCCGAATCAAATAGTTCAATGTAAGGTACACGTTGTTCATTATTTAATCTAAACTTATGCACTTTTTCCGGTTTTAAAGTTGTGCCATCCGCTTTAGCGAGTTTAATGATTTCGTCATCTATTAACGTTGGTAAGGCGACCACTCTGACTTCCTTTTCTTCACTAAAACCAAAATGCTTATAACGACTTATGCAACTTACAAAAGGGATGTATCCTTCAGATGAGTCAATTTCTTTTTCCTTGCTAACATTCTCGTGGTTAAAAAATTTCTTTGCTATATCAGCGAGGATCTTTATCTCATCCGACAGCTCTTCTTTTAGCTTTCGCTCATCATCACTGTAGATCAAATCGGCAATTAGGACTGCACTATACTCATAACTCATAGCTTCTATAGCAAGTATTTCCTCCAATTTTTCGGTGTCGAATACCAAAGCGACACCGCCTCCATCTCCATAACCTCGCCATTGGCTCAATAAGCCGTTATCGGCAATACTATGTTTCTGGTTCACCGCAGAATGAAAGAATATAAATTTCGCTGCTGAGTGCCCTATATTGTGAATCAATCAAAACCTCCGCATCATGTTGAACAACTTGGTCAAGGCCACCTTGCTCCTGGATTTTGCCCTTTAGTGACGGTTTATGCATAATTAACTGCTTATAACCTTCAAGTACAATAGGATAAATCAAAGAAACTAGTTTATCTCTAAATAAAACAAGTTCAGAATAATCATTCAGGAACTTATAGTTTGTGGCCCACAATGATTGTGTTTGAAGAATTCCCTTAAGCCCTCCCCAGGTAGTGTAGTGATACAATTTTTTATAGACTTCAGATGTTTTTTGCATCCTGCTTCTCTTTTGTCAGACGCTTAACTAGTTAGTATTCTGAAAAATTTCCTTATTTCAAAAAATTAAAAAATTCAGTGTATTCACAATATTTTTGTTATTTTACGGAAATTTTTCGCCCTTCTTCTGCTAAAATTAAATCAATCCAATCTTGATGGCTTCGTAAAAAATCCATTTTCTGTGTTCCGCTTCATTTCGTTGTCATAGCAACGTACTATAAGTACGCCTTATGACATGAAATTTGCGCGCCTTGAAACTGGAGCTTTTTACTTTGCCATCCCAATTTTGACTTTTTACGAGAGCATAAATTTTAAAACCCCAGATTGATTCTCTGTCTCTGTTTGTTGTAACAAAAAACCGCACTTTGTCTTTTAACTAAAATGCAAAACATTTTGTGCTTTAATGCACATGAAAATATGCATTGATAGATTTGATTCCAAAAGCAAATCTTACCAAGCTCTACAATATCAATGAGTTTAAAAACTGGTACGAGAAATGCATTTAATACATCTACTGATCGTAAATTCACGGGCTGATTTTTTCATTTATTGTATATACAAATAAGGGAATGAAATCAATAGAAAAATGAATGAGCTATAAAGGTTATCCAAGGTCTTTCAGGTAATAACAATCCACAGATTACCCCAGTACCATCTACCGGCTTGTCCCGGTATTTCCGCAGGGAGTTACCCCGGTGAAATACGCTTCGCTCCTCATTGGCATGAATTTCACCGGGCAAGCGGGGCAGGCGCAGATTTCACAGATTTTCGGGGTTTTCCGGGATGTCTCTTATTGTTTCTTGTATATTTAACTACTGAACATTACGAAAAAGCACCGTATTTTTTCGAGTAACTTTTCTCTTGCATTTTACATTCTGGGATGTTATCTGTAATCCCAGAATAGGAATGGTATAATGTCAAAAATCGGTAAAAATTTGTATGAGATTGAGCTCGACTCCGGTTGTTCTGTAATGGAGCACCAAGGTAAGTATTTACTACGGGGGGAAGAGGATTTTCCTGCTTACGTCGAAATTAATTCTATTGACGAAATCCGGAATGAAGAAAAAGTCGCCGTCGCATTTCAGACGATTGACTGGTCTTTCACTACCGATGACACAGGGTTTCTGACTCACGATCTCCACCCGTATCCTGCAAAATTCATTCCGCAGATTCCAGGTCACTGCATTGCTCAATTATCAATGCCAGGAGAACTTGTCCTTGATCCATTTGGAGGCAGCGGAACCACGGCGCTTGAAGCTGTACGCCTCGGGAGGCGCGCATTAAGCATAGACGCGAATGCAGTCGGTACGCTAATTGGACGGGTAAAAACCATCAACTTGAATCGCACGGCATCAAGAGATCTTCAGGCTATACGAAGTGCACTGTCGACCCGACTCGTTGATCTACCTGTTACAGATGTACTTTGTGAGGAAAATGCCGACTTCATTCCAGAAATTCCTAACATTGATAAGTGGTTCCCGATTACATCGCGAGGAGAGTTGGCGTTCATCAAATCACGTATTACAAACATGGAAAGCAAGAAAGCGCGTGATATGGCACTGTTGGCGTTATCTCGGATTATCTTGGCAGTTTCTTTCCAAGATTCAGAAACACGGTATTCCAGCAAGCCACGCGATATCCTACAAGGCGAAACTCTCAAACGCTTCCTTGTTGCGCTTGATGATATTGTCAGAAATGTATTCAGGACTCAGGCAGTTCTCCGGTATGGGGTGTGCAAATTTGTAACGACAGATACACGGCAGCTCGGACATGGAATACTCAAACCGGATTCTGTAGACCTAATCGTAACCTCGCCACCATACGGGAACGCGAACGACTATCATCTATATCATCGATTCCGACTCTTGTGGTTGGGGCATGATCCGCGCAAACTTGGAAAGATTGAGATAGGCTCCCACTTGAGGCATCAGAAAGAATCCTCGGGATTTGATTCTTATTTGGCTGAAATGGAGCAAAGCCTATCGGGAATGTTCCGGCTTCTTAGATCTGGAAGATACGCCGTTCTTGTAGTTGGTGATGCCATCTACAAAAAGGTGTTGTATCCCGCAGCAAAAGCTTTGAGCGAGGTAGCAGACAAAATTGGCTTTGAGACGGTTTGCATTATCGAAAGGCAGATTCACAGCACGAAGCGGTCTTTTGTGGTTGCCGGCAGAAGAGCCACTACAGAGAAGCTTCTTGTGCTCCGCAAACCCCCAAAAATGGTTTCTGTGTGGTTTGTTCCACCTCCATATAAGCTATGGCCTTACGAAAGCTTGCTTAGAAAGCGTGAAATCGAATCAATAATCGGAACTCCTGCGAACGACCACAACGGAGAACCCTTTTGTCTGAGCATAGATCCCTATACCGTGATGAAAGCTCGACGATTGGTGTTTACCCACGGTATGGGCATAACAGCGCTCGATACTGATCCTACCTGGCAAAGCATTATTGAGAATGGATTCGCATTACAACCATCGGCACGGAAAGACCCGAAATATGTAACGCATGGCCTGCATCCATACAAAGGAAAGTTCTATCCACAGCTTGCCAAAGGTTTGATGAATCTATGTACGCTGCCGCCTGGCGCAACCCTGCTTGATCCTTTCTGCGGTAGCGGTACTACACTCTTGGAAGGTTATTTGAATGGACATAGATCTTTCGGGTGCGACATGAATCCCCTGGCAGCAAAAATAGCTAAGGCGAAAGTAGGTATTCTTGAAGTAAATCCAGATATTGTTCGCGAAGCGGTAGGAACACTAGTGCGCAGAATTGAGGAGGCCCCAACTAAGCCGACAGATCAGAGAGAGCAACTCGATCCGAGTTGCCTCGACGAAATATCGAAGTGGTTTCCTGAGCCAGTAATATCGAAACTGAATTGGTTGCTTGAAACTATCCGCTCTGTAAGCGCAGGCGTTATAAGAGACTTCCTGGAAGTGATATTGAGTAGCATCATCCGCGAGGTTTCTCAACAGGCCCCGAACGACTTAAGGATACGGCGGCGGAAAAAGCCTATCGATGATGCGGATGTGTTCCAACTGTATTTAGACGCTCTCGATACGCAGTACGCTCGAATCGAGAAGTTCTGGTCAGTTCGTGGATATTCACCAGAAAAGTTTCGATCTTGCCGAATAGTTGAAGGAGATTCCCGAAACAGAGATACTTTTGAGTTGTTGAGGCTCGGAAAAAATGACGTTGACCTCGTTCTGACAAGTCCACCATACGCAACTGCACTACCTTATATAGACACCGACAGGCTATCTCTACTCGTGCTTTTCGGGATGGATTCATCAGCCCGAAGACCAGTTGAGCATACACTCATAGGTAGTAGAGAAATAGTAACCAATGAACGGAGGCAGTTAGAGGAGAGCATAGGCGATGGGGGAAATGGGCTGCCTGAAAGTGTGTGCGAATACCTTCAGAATCTCCATCGGCGAGTGTCAAGAGCCGACGTGGGCTTCCGCCGGAAGAACATGCCTGCATTGTTATTAAGGTTCTTCCAAGACATGGCTGTTGTGTTCAAAAATTGCCATCATGTTCTGCGGCCAGGCGGCGAAGCTATGATCGTAATTGGAGATAACCGCATGCGTGTCGATAGTGATTACGAAAGAATCGCAACCACTGACTTTGTGCAAGACATAGCCGTTGCTTGCGGTCTGGAACTTCTTGAGCGTATCAACATCTCCGTTACAACAGAGAATTTGGTTCACATAAAGAACGCGATCACCGAAAATGTCGTACTTCGCTTAATAGCTCCCATAAAAGACAAGCGTGATTATGCGTAGCCGAATCTCCTTGTGCTGTTGCGAACCGCCTGTGTGCAATATTTTATCCATTCATTGTAACCAGGTGTTCCCTGCCGTGCCAATACGCATTCGAACTCAGCACCGGACTCGGCAATACGTCTTATGCGGACTACATCACCGAGATCAGCGCCAGCATTGACTAACGGTCTCACATAAAAGCGGAAGTCAGAGCTGTTTTCGTACATGTACATCCGGACTTCCTTCACTGTTACATCTCCAGGAGCTTCAACGCTTAAGATTCTCCATTTCGGACGCCAGTTCCAATAGACTCGATTTTTCCCTGTGCGAGGGCTGACTTCTTTCGAGTATTCGTCAGGCCACCCCCAAAATTCCTTTGCAAGCTCAATGGCTTCCAGAGGAATGCGACCCTCACCGGGAATTTTGTCACCTTGGAGTGTTGGCAACGTCATATAGAAAGCGGCAGGGAGCAACGAATCGCTTACCTTTTCGTCAATTGGCATGGCCACTTTGGTCTTTCCCTTGGCAGCGGCTTTCTTCACGCTCTTTTTATAAGCTTTCCGGCGCTTCCGAACGTTTTTAACTAATCGCTCCAGAATATCTGCCGGTAGAGGTGGAGGCGGTTTGATGTCCTCTATACCAAAGATGGGATCATCGATCTTCTTTTCTTTGGGTTTCTTGGCTTTGGCAGCAATGTCACGTCCCTTTCTGGCCTCCGCTTCTGTTGGAATTTCTCCCCGGTCTATCAATTCTTCAAGGAACTCTGTCGTAAGCTCATAAGCAACTGGCCCGTCAGGTTCAAGAAAGCGGATCAACTCAGCACATGCCGAACTAAAACTCTCAGCATCCTCGGGCAACTTGTAGGTTATACGAGCTGCACCTTCGTAATTCCCGAAAAACCCTCCCTCAGTAATATTATTCGAACCAATGATGATGGTTGCTTTGTCGATCCACCGGAAGAGATATAGCTTTGGGTGAAAAGTATGTCCTGGTATGCGATGTTTGACGATACGTACATCTATTTCCCATCCGAGAAGCTCCTTCAACACCTCTTTGCTTGTTCCCCCAAAATCAATACCGAGAACGAAACGTAGGTCTACACCATTTCCTTTCATTTCTACTACTTGGTGTTTCACACGCATGATCGTCTGAAGGCTCACGAAAGCAGAGACAAAGACAATTTGCAAAGCTGGAGGATCAGCGTCGAGCATCTCTGACAACACTTTACCTAATTGTGTGTCAGGTTGTGCTATGTAGTCAACATTCATACATCTTCCTTTTTTATTTAATGTCTGCCCAAATAGTAAGTGAGCGGAATTATTTCCTGCCGAATAAGAAAATACGGAATTATTTCGGGATGAACGGGAAAATACGGAATTTTCATTTCAGTTTTTGAAAATAGAATACTGCATAAAGCATGTTTGCAACCGTTCACCGTTCAGAGGTTCAGGCCTGCCCGCCGGATGGCAGGCGGGGTTCAGGGTTAATTTTCTGCCTTGAGCCTGCTCCAATACCTGAGAATAAAGGACCTCGATCCGAAATTCGGTGTTTCAATTCGGATTTCATGGACGTTAGTAGTAAAAATTCACGTGCGTTAAAAAATAAATCAAAGGTCTTGATTTATGTACTATGACCGTATCATGGTGAAATTGAACATTTTTCAAAGGTCTCGCCCCAATTTCAGTCCAACAAGAATCCAGTCTTCAACTGCAATTCATTCTTAACACCTTATTGATATTAAATCAAGCAGTTAGTTTTAACCAATCACATAACACTTACATCTACCTATCTTGAACGAACGATAGAGGCTATTTTACTGTGAATTCTCAGGTGTTATCAATTTAACTGTGGGAAAAAATGATCTGTATCTTGATATATCGCGCGTTATTATTTCCAAGCCAAGCACGGCGGCATGTGCTCCGATAAAAAAATCGGGGAATGGAGATAATTTTTTTCCTTTTCTTTTTCTGTATCATACAAATGCCTTTCCGACCAGAAAAAGGGCTTCTTTTGGCAGTTGAAGTATTTTAAAATCACGGCTTGTTATTGCGCTTTCCAGTTCTTCAATACGTTCAAATCCAATTGAAATTTCGGAATAAATAATATTTTTTCTTTGTGTTCTCTGTGTGCTCCGTGGTTAATGATTAAATGGGTAATTATTAGATTGTAGGTATTTTTTTGATTGGATAATCTTTGTTGCCCTTTCAATCATTATTTTGCTACAAAAAGGTAAATGGCACAAATCTAAAAAATTGATTTTGATATGATATTTTTAAGAGAAGAAGAAAAGGAACCTTTTGATGTGATTGTTGTGTTAGGTGCTGCAGTATGGAAAGGAGGAATTCCAAGCCCTGCGATCAAGAGACGTGTATTACATGCGGTCAATCTGATTAAAAATGGGAGAGCAAAATATTTGCTTCTTACAGGCGGTCTCGGCAAGCATCCGCCTACTGAAGCAAGTGTTATGAAAGATTTGGCGGTAAAAGAAGGTATCCCGCCAAATAGGTTGATTCTTGAAGAAAAAGCAACTTCCACTTATGAAAGTGCAGTCGGATGTATACAAATTATGCGCAAACATAAATGGTCAAGTGCTATTATCGTATCAGATCCGTATCATCTTCTTAGAGCTACATTCATATTTCGCTCATTAGGTGTAAAAGCGGTTGGCAGCGGAGTAAAAGGAGGTCGGGAATCAAACCCCCTATGGAAATGGGTTTATTACTACATTCGCGAGGCGGCAGCATTTTTATGGTATTTGACTTTAATAGCAAGGGTCAGGATATTCAAGATTGGAACCTAAATTCGAAACTCGAAGCACGAAATTCTTTACCCTGTTAAATCATTCAAGATGATATTCGCATAAATTTATAAGTCGCATTCTATACAAAAGCTGATTAAATATCAGAATATATATTTAACAGGGCGAGCAAATTCGAATGACCAAAATTCGAAATATTAAACAAAAATTGGGCTATGTCCAACATACCAAAAAGCTAGCTATATTGAGACTCTTTAGGCCTATTTTTGACTTTGTTTTTGTCATTTGAACATTAGAATTTCGGATTTGTTTCGAATTTCGAAATTCGTATTTCGTGCTTTGCACCGTATTTCTCGCCGGAACGGTAGAACCTTTCCGGGTCCACCACTGGAAGTGGTGGGTTTAAATCAAACCAAGGTACTACTTCACAAAATTCTTAAATTTGGCCCGGATTGCTTTTACAATCTCTTCATCCACAGGCTTTGGCTTATGATTCTCCAGTACATCTAAAGCTATCTCGTGGCAACGGGTAAAAGTGTCTTTCTTACCTTCCTTTTCCCATATATCGCGCTGGTTTCTGTCTGCGACTTTTGGAATGAAATGCTCCTTGCGCATATGCTCAACCGTATGATCTTCTATGAGAAAGTTGCCACCCGGTCCGACTTTGGCTGTTACATCGACAGCCAGGGTTTCATCGGTAACCTCGACCCCCTGAAGAACACGCATAACTTCACCCAGGATCTCATTGTCCATTACGTATTTTTCATAACTGGCAGTCATGCAGAACTCAAGCAGTCCCACGGCGTCGTGAATGAAATTTCCGCCGGCCATACCCACAAGCAGATTCGTTATGGCTCCCTCGAAACCTGACTGAGCGTCCATAAGTTTTGAGTCTGATTGACCTGCAGTTCCGTAATAAGGCAATCCATAGAACTGGGCCATCTGAGCCGTACAGGAGTTTATCAGTCCTTCTTCCACAGAGCCTGACAGGTAACTCATGTCACGCATATCGGCAGAAGAAGAGGTGCATGCCATAAGAATCGGTGTATTTTTATTCACCAATTGTGCCAGGCATAGACCTGCCAGGGTTTCGGCGCATAGATTGGCAACGTTACCGGCGATGGTTACCGGACCTGTGGCGCCTGTAAGAGGTTCGGCCGGTATCGACAAAGGCAGCCCTGACTCGGCACACGTTATCAGCAATTCACCGTAGTGGTCATCGATCTGCAAAGGGCTAATCACACATGTAATAAAAGAGACAAAGGGTTCCTTTTGCAGTTTTTCCTTGCCTCCGGCAATCATGGAGCACATTTCAATAGCCTCTTTTGTACCTTCTACCGTATACACACCACCCTGTACATGTTTGTTGGTGTTGTTAATTGCTGCAAAAAACCGGTTAATATCAACATCCCGCTCTTTTAACTCGTTGGGAAAGACAGGGATAACCTGAAAATGTACATTGTTCAGAAAATCTAAAAGTTTGGATACATTTTGGACGTCTTTCAGAACCGATGGGCGTTTTTCCCCTGTCTCAAGATCAAGAATGTTTAGTGCTGTTCCGCCGCTGCCAAAGTGAACGCGCTTCCCGCCTACAAAAATATTATTGTCCGGATTGCCCCGTCCATATAGTACAAGTTCAGATGGAGCCGCATCTACACAGTCCTCCAATAGACTCTCTGAAATGTAAACCAGTTTATTTTCCTCGTCTGTCCGGGCGCCTGCTTTTTTGAACAATTCAAAACCTCTCCGGTTAGGCACTTTGATCCCTATCTCTGATAAAATTCTTACTATAGCGCCGTGCATTTTCTTGATATCCGAATCCGTCAGCGGGCGATATAATCCACCATCTAAACCACCTAATTTTTCTCTTTTAAACATGGTATAACCTCCTGTTTTAGTAACTTTTCAATAAGTAATGGTCGCATTTATTCGTTCACGGGGTATAGAAATGTTGGAGTGGTCAGGTGATCGGTTATCAGTGATCGGTTATCGGTTGTTATATTTAGAACATAAACTATCAGCTTTGTTAATCATTGGATTCAAAATTCCTCCGGCAGAAGAATAGCTTTTCAGACAAACACCGATTACTGATCACCGGACACAAGAGCGCTTACCATAACTTTCTGAGAAGTTACCTGTTTTAGTTTTATTCAAAATTGTTACTAAAAGACTATTTACGAGTTCCTCATTTTTTGTCAACAATAAAATTAAAAAATGTTGGAATTTAGCTAAAATTTACGTTTTTTTTTGGTTTTTAATAGAAAATATGAACCAATATTGATATATAAGTAATTTTTCCTTGACAACCTTATATAGATTAAATAGGGATATTTTCTATATTAAGCATTTTTCAAAGGTCTCCAAAGCATCAGTGTAAACAAATAAGACCTGAATTTTGCAAGATTCAGATAAGAATTTATTATAATAATTTATTGTAGTTTTAAGGAGGTTTAATTATGAACAAAAAAGCAGATGCAATAATTGTCGGAGCCGGCATTATAGGTGCTATGATTGCCTATGAACTGGCCAAAAAGGGATACAAAACTCTGAACATCGACAAACTAGAGGAAGCCGGAGCCGGATCAACCGCCAATACCTGTGGCATTATTCGTGCCCACTATTCCACCCAGGACGGGGTGGCCTTTGCTTATGAGTCCTTTTTCTACTGGCTGAACTGGGAAGATTACCTTGATCATGTAGAAGACGAAAGAGGATATGCAAAATACATGAATACCGGATCTATTCTGCTTAAGAGTCAAGGTCACGACTGGAAGAAAGTGCAAAACCACTATGATGCGGTGGGTGTAAAATATGAGGAATTGGATAATGATAAAATAAGAGAAATGGTTCCCGTTTACGAATTGTACGAGCATTGGCCGGTAAAAAGGCCCGAAGACCCGGAATTTTATAATGAACCGACAAAGGAACTTGAAGGCGGAATCTTCTGCCCCGAGGGCGGATATGTTAGCGATGCTCAACTGTCTGTACACAATGTCCAACGATCTGCTGAAAAATATGGCGGTGAATTTATGTACAATGCTGAAGTTGTTGCCGTTCGGAGTAAAGATAATAAGGTTCTTGGAGTAACTCTCAAGGACGGTACGGAGATCGACGCTCCGGTTGTTATAAATGTTGCGGGCCCCCATTCATACAAAATAAATCAAATGGCGGAAGGCGTTTATGAAGGCTGCAACATCAAAACCAAGGCCCTGCGCCACGAAGTGATGCATTTACCGTCACCGGAAGGATATAATTACCTGGAAGATGGATATCATACTTCTGACGGTGATGTCGGTTGTTATTACCGCCCTGAAGTCGGCAATATGTTCCTGGTAGGCAGCGAAGATCCTGAATGCGATCCCCAGGAATGGGTCGATCCTGACGAATTTTATGCAGGCAAAGGAGGAACCGGACGCGACAATCAACTTTCAGATGCCCAATACAAAGCTCAATCTTACAGGGTAGCAAAACGGGTAAAAGAATTGCCGGTCCCACAACAGCCAAGAGGCGTAGTAGACCTGTATGACTGCTCAGATGACTGGATTCCCATTTACGACAAATCTGATATGAAGGGTTTCTACATGGCTATCGGAACCAGCGGAAACCAGTATAAAACCGCTCCGGTGGTTGGGGCTATGATGGCCGACCTGATAGAGAAATGTGAAAAGGGTCATGATCACGACAAGGATCCCATTCAGTTCAAAATGAAATATACGGGGTACACTCTTGATATCGGTTTCTTCTCTCGAAACCGTGAAATCAATTACGACAGCAGTTTTTCGGTTAATGGATAATTTCATTAATTACACAGCCGATGGGCAAGGCTGATCAACAAATGATAAAACTTATAAAACAGGGCTTAGTCTTTAAACAGGCAAAGCCCTGTTTTTAGGTGTAGGCAAGCTATATTACCCTAATTGAGTAAAAACTCAATTAGGTGTTATCCGTTATTTGTTAATTGTTATTGGTTTGAAGTTAAAGATAAACAGAATGACATCTCATTTTTGATAGAAATACAGAATATTTATTTATATTCTTCCGAATAACAAATAACGATTAACAAATAACGATTAACTTTTCCGACTTGTCTATTTTAAAAAGCGAATAGAAAGTAAGTATGCAAATTTATGTTTGTGTAAAACATGTCCCGGATTCTGCTACGAGGATCACAATTTTAGATAAAAATCGCTTTGATGAGTCAGTGGTTTTTTTAATAAACCCATACGACGAAAATGCCATTGAAGCCGCAGTAAGTCTAAAAGAGAAAATTGGAGATTCCGAGGTAATTGCCGTTACCCTTGGCAAAGATAAATCCATCAACACCCTGCGAGCCGCGCTGGCCTTAGGGATCGACAGGGGGATATTCATTAAAACCGATCATTATCCGGACAGCCTCGTAACCGCTAGAGCTTTAAAGACGGCAATAGAGCAGGACGGGCAGGCCGACATCATATTTGCCGGAAAAGAATCCATTGACAGTGAGGGTATGCAAACCTTGTTTAGGCTTGCGCATGGAATGGATATTCCTGTTGCAACGAACGTTGTAAATTTTTCTTTAGACGAAAACAAAGTGACTGTAGAATGTGAGATGGAAGCCGGTGCAATAGAAGTCCTTGAAATGAGCCTTCCCTGTGTTATCGGCGCCTGCAAGGGATTAAATATTCCAAGATATGCAACACTATCCAATATTATGAAAGCCCGGAAAAAAGAGATAAAGGAGCTTGACCTTGATAATCTGGATATCGATTCGCCAGCAGGCAGCATGGAAATACTGGAGCTAAAACCCGTTATTGAAGAACGCAAAGCTAAAATGCTTACTGGGGAGCCCGAAGAAGTTGTAAATGAATTTGTTGAAATCCTAACCGGTGAAACAAAGATTTTCTGTAATATTTAAGCTGTTTAAAAGCAAAGCCGCTCTAAAGGTAATTAAATTTTAAACAACCTTTGAAGCTTGCTATTTCTAATTGTTTTCAAAAGGCTAAATTAATACGATTTTCTAAATATTAAATAAGCAAATGTGATCATGGAAAAGATTGGCATCTTAATAGAAATCAAAGGCGATGAAATTAAAAAAGTTAATTATGGGATGATTACGGCTGCCCGGGACGGTGATAATGAACTATACGCTTTTATTATGGATGGCAGAGGCGATGCTTATAAAGACAAATTGCAGGCGTATGGTGTAAAAAAGATCATCAGCATTATACCTGAATCAGGCGTGTTTGAGTGGAATCCGGAAATTATTTCAAGGGCAATCATACATGCCATGAACCATTTTGGTGTGAATACACTTATTGGCCTTACAAGCGCCCAGGGCCAAGATCTGCTGCCAAGGATTGCCGCCGGCCTTGACGCACCCCTGGTAATGGACTGTATCGGATTTAATCTTGCGGATCACATTGTGACTAAATATCAATTTTCCGGAAAGGCGCTCGCCAATATTAAACTCAAAGGAACCCATTTTATTTTGGGAGTTCGCCCAAATATTTTTGACTCGAAAGAAGCACCCTGCGAGACAGAAGTTATTTCTTGCCGGACACCTAATTATACTGAACATATAAAGGTTAAGGAAATAAAACAGGGAGATTCAAGCAAGGTCGATTTAACCGAAGCAGATATTATTATATCGGGTGGGCGGCCGATGAAATCAACAGAAAACTTTGACATTCTTTATGAATGTGCTGATGTTATGGAGGCAGCCGTGGGCGCTTCACGGGCTGCGGTTGACGCAGGGTATGTTCCCCATTCAATGCAGGTAGGGCAAACAGGGGTAACCGTAAACCCTAAACTCTATATTGCCTGCGGCATACAAGGGGCGATTCAGCATTTTGCCGGCATGAAAACCTCGGGTGTTATTGCCGCCGTCAATACCGATCCAAATGCGCCTATCATGAAAAAATGCGACTATGGTATTGTCGGTGATTTATTTGAAATAGTACCCATGCTGACGAAAAAGTTGAAAAAAATATTAAACCGGACGTAAGAGTTTACCACTGAAAGACACGGAATTCGCCAAAGGTCGACGGCGGTCTGAAAATGTAAAAAATGAACAGATTATTAAAGGTATAACTTATGCAATGGTATAAATTATTAACAGAAGAGCAGATTGAACAGGTTCATGAAGAATCATTGCTGATTTTGGAACAGATAGGAATTATTTTCCATTACGAGCCGGCCCTGGAAGTACTATCCGGGGGTGGCGCCAAAGTAGAGGGAAAACGAGTGTTTTTCCCGCGAAAGCTTGTGGAAGAACAGATAAAAAAGGCGCCCAGTCAATTTACGCTTTACTCTCGGAGTCCAGAAAGGGATGTCATTATCGGTGGTGATAACATCGTATTTATTCCGGGTTTAGGAGCACCATTTGTTACTGATCTGGATAACGGCAGACGAAAAGGAACAAAAACAGATTTCGAAAATTTCACAAAATTGACAGGAGCAAGTATTTTTCAGGATCTATGCAGCGGCGTAGTAACCGAACCCAGTGACGTGCCCCATGAAATTCGTCATGTTCAGATGATTTATTCGACTATTAAAAATTCTGATAAATGTTTTATGGGCAGCTCAATGGGTGTGGAAGGGGCGAAAGACAGTATCAAAATGGCTTCCATATTGTTTGGCAACCAACAGGAACTGGTGGAAAAGCCCCGTTTTATCAGTATACTTTGTTCTCTTACACCGTTAACTTATGACGAAAGAATGTTGGGCGCCATAATGGAATATGCCAAAGCCGGGCAACCCCAGCTTATCTCTTCCCTAGTAATAGCCGGTGAAACCGGCCCTGTAACACTCATCGGTACTTTGGCGCTCCAAAATGCCGAGGTACTGGCTGGTATTGTTTTAGCACAACTTGTTAGAGAAGGTACTCCGGTAGTGTATGCAGGATCTTCATCCAACGCGGAAATGCATTCCGGCAATTTGAGCATCGGCTCTCCGGAAATGGCCATTAACACTGTATCAACGGCCCAAATGGCTAGATACTATAATCTTCCGTGTAGAGGCGGTGGAGCCATAAGTGATGCAAAGATACCGGGTGCACAGGCTGGTTACGAATCTATGATGAACTTATTGATGGCAGAAGCAAGCGGAATCAATATGGTTTTTCACACAGCCGGTATGCTTGAATCCTATATGACGATGTCCTATGAAAAATTTATCATTGATGATGAAATTTGCGGAATGGTGAAAAGAATCAAGAAAGGATATGAAGTAACCGAAGACACTTTGGCTTTGGATGTCATAAAACAAGTAGGTCCCGGCGGCCAGTTTCTGGATACAGACCATACTCTAAAACATTTTAGAAGTGAATTTTACGAGCCGAGATTGAGTGATCGCGACAATTTTGAAAATTGGAAAGCAAAAGGATCTCCGTCGACCATAGAAAATGCAAATAAAATATGGAAAGAAATATTAGAAGAATATGAGGCGCCGGGGCTGCCGCCGGATATAGATAAGGATTTACAAAAGTTTATAAAATCAATTTAGGAAACCAATAAACTTAGGACCTAATTGAGCGAAAATAATACTCAATTAGGCGACAGAAAGTAGATGTTATCCGCATCATCGATCAATGCTACATCAATATCCTCATCTGAAATACGTCTCTGGAACTCAAGTACGCGTTGCTGTAACATATCATTCATTTTTTTATCCTTTCTATACAAAAAATATTTGACAGGATAACAGGATACACAAGATATTAAAAATATTTTTTTATCAAGTTAATCCTGTTAATCCTGTCTAAAAAATAGGTGAACTATTAAAAAAAATTGAAGTATTAATATAGCTTCAAGAGCTGACCATAACCCTCAATTTTGTCATCTACCCCTGACAAGCGAAGTGTTTCCCAGATCATTGCCTGATTGCTGGCCACAACAGGTTTTCCTACCTCTTGTTCAAGGGATTCGACAATGTTCAATGTGCGTAAAGCACCGCAGCTCACAAAAATGGCTTCTGCATCAGGGCGATCTATGCTTTTGGCAAATTCTTTTATATAGTCCGGAGTTACACGAACCATATCCGCATCCTTTTCAATATTCAAGCCCTGGATATCAAGGACCTCGAATCCCTGATCCCGCAAATAGCGAGCTTCCATGGCATTAATTTCATCAAGGTAAGGAGTGGCCACAACAATACGTCTGACCTTTACCGCTCGCAAAGCGTTCACAACACTGGTGATCAGGGTTGTGGTGCGCGCTCCAGGTGCGCCTTTTGAAAGTTCACGCATCACCAGGTCTTCCCCGATAACGAAACTGGCTGAAGTACAGGCAAAACAGACAACATCCAGATCGCCATCGGGCAGTAACAGGGCTGCAGAATCGGCCAGCCTGTTGACCGTCGCTTCCAAAGTCTCCACAGTCACTTCATTTGCCATTTGAATCCGGCTAAAGTGAACACCAACTCCGGGTGGAGCCAGGCGATAAACATCTTCTTCAACCGTTTGTTCCATGGCAAGCACAACAAAACCAAGCTTGGAGCGCCAGTGTCGTCCCCGGTCAAACCGAATCTGCCGAGGGATAGATCGCTTTATGTTTTCATTTTTTCCCATTTATTTTTTTCCTCTTTTAGAGTAAAGTTAAAAAATTTTATTAATCATATTTCTATTGTTGAGTCCTTGAATTCCGATATAAGGATCAAAAAAAATGCATATTTTTTCAAAAATACC
>CAZLRK010000022.1:0-33723 GCA_964561845.1 uncultured Desulfobacterales bacterium
ACTTGGTTCAAATCCTTATGAGGCATAAAAAAGCAGGAGATTGTCAGGCTAGATCGTCACTTGAATTTGCTTTTGGTGCGCCCGGCAGGATTCGAACCTGCGGCCTACGGATTCGTAGTCCGGCGCTCTATCCGGGCTGAGCTACGGGCGCATAATTAATTTAGAAAGGATTGATCCCGGTTAAATAAAATTGATTCGAAATTCAACTAATCCATATTCCATAGGGTATGTATTGTCAATGATAAGTTAATACCTGATTCTCTTGACAGATCAAGCAGACAAGAGTACTTTTTAAGAAGTTACCATCGGAGGATATAATATGTTTAAAAAACTAGCTAAAAAGCTCTTTGGCGAAAGATCACCTGTACAACCACAAGATGGATTCTTTCTAAATGTACGCTGTGGCACTTGTGGAGAGACCTTCAACCTTTTTATCACTAAATCGATGCATCTTTACCAGAATTTTCATAAAGACGGCAGTGTAACCTATGCCTTAAAAAAGGAAATTTTCGGCACCGGATGTAGAAATAGGATCCATGTGAAGATGGAATTTGATGGGGCCAAGAATATGGTATCAAGAGAAATCGAAAATGGAGAGTTTATTGAAGAGGGTGAAGGAATATGAGTCTATGCATGGGTGATTCTCCCTGCTATGGGCCTATTGCCTCATCAACCCTCTCCGGAAGTATGGCATATAAGCATTCCGAACTTTCACAGTTGGCATTTTCTATTTCAAAACACGGACTACAATCTATTTCAGATTTTACTACCTTTACAAATGGACCGATGGGGTGCCATCTTTTTGGGTCGGAAGGCCCGAAAATAGAAATTACAAAAAGCCCCAGGAATGCAGATAAATGGCTTAAACCCGAATCATTTCCGATAAATCCTGCAGCGTGCTTTAATAAGTCAATAAAATCCATAAGATTTTGGATTAAATATACTTCCTGATTTCCTATCTCTCCTTTTCTCAATTCTTTAGCAATATAATGTTCGGCCGGTCCTAAAATCCATGCCGTAGACCTACCCCTTTTTCTAAGAATCGTATTGAGTTCTATAAAATTTTCAAGAGGCCAGTTTTTTCTCCTACTTCCTGAGCCAGGGTGTAAAAGAACTTTCCCTGAAGAACCGGAATATTTGGGAATTGACAGAGAAAAATTTGCAAGAGACGACGTTATCATTTTAAAGGTAACGATCTTATTAATATGGCCAAACAAATACTCTGCGATATGAATCTGCTCTTGTGGAGGTGGCCGTGAAGGGATTCTATGTACCTGAACATTAGTAATTTTACGAATATTTTTTTCCAGTTCAGATGAAAAGGAAATAAGAAAGATCATGTTGTAATGAGAAAAAATTTTCCTCAATTCCGGATCAAAATCATCAGAAAACAAAGAAGCAAACCGCTTGCTCTCTGAAGGAAAGAAATGGTCCACAATACCCAAATTCAAGGCAAGCTGTCCCAAATGGTTTTGGCAGCAGATATCTATACTTACTCTTTCTTTTAATCTTATTAATGTTGGAAAAAAGAGTACAAAATCTCCAAGCGCACCCTGATGGAAAATCAAATATTTTTCTTTCATTATAAATTTTCCGTAATATTTTAGCTGTTTGAAAAGTGGGTCGCTTTAAAGGTAATTAAATTTTATAGCGTGTAAAACTCTCGTATAAATGAGAGTAAAGAAAAAACAGTGCATGACATATTAATAAAACAAGTAAGCAATAAATGCCGATTAGCCTTTGAAACACACCAATTCAATCCCTGTTTTTTCTTAACTCTCACTAATACGCTCAGACAGTTACACGATTAAAAATTTAACAACCTTTAAAGCTATGTAGTCCTATTGTGATAATATCTTGACAAATGAATATCATTTTCTTATTTTTATCAACAATTAATCAGGTATCATACTTTTTTATACTTTGTTGTCTTAATACCTTTGTGACTACATATTAATAAGGAGGTTAACATGAAAATTCTAGTAGGGTACGACAAATCCAATGTAGCTGAAGACGCCTTAAAGCTTGCCGTAAAACATGCAAATGCCTTTGATGCCGAAGTTCTAATAATGACCGCATTAACTCAAAGTCCTGAGTTGCAACGAGAAAACATTGAAAAGGTTGAAAGTGAACTGGAATATGTAATAACACCTTTCAAAGTTGAAGGAATCTCTTGTGAAGCACATGCTATTGTTAGTCACCTCTCATCAGGCGAAAACATAGTTCAATTTGCAAATGATAATAATGTTGATGAAATCATTATTGGTGTAATGAGAAGATCAAAAGTTGGAAAATTACTTTTCGGTTCCACTGCCCAGTACGTCATATTAAATGCACCATGTCCGGTGGTCGCAGTAAAGTAATTTTGCCCGATTTAGTTTGATGAAAATCAGTATTGGTGGTCTCATAAAAAGTTAGAAATGATATCCCTTTACACGAGTTTTTTTTATTTGGCTTTTAGTGTTTAGCGATATATCAACTTGATATATAAGCATATATTTCAAAGAATGCGAATACATTAGAGAATAAAGGTAATGATAAAATCTGTTGCTGATTACCATCTTGCTACCAGCTACGATCGTTACGATATCAAAGGTCACTTCATCGAC
This sequence comes from uncultured Desulfobacterales bacterium, assembly GCA_964561845.1. Lineage (GTDB taxonomy): Bacteria > Desulfobacterota > Desulfobacteria > Desulfobacterales > JAUVVS01 > JAUVVS01. Next base: position 2,610 of record CAZLRK010000022.1, read on the forward strand.
TGGGAAAACCAACCCGATTTATTCAAATCATATGCCGAAACAGAGGCAATTCCACTGCCAAAAGTAAAAGAATATCCTAAAAAATCGCTTTGGGAACTTGTCCGTGAAAAAAACAATCATACCGATTTGAAAGTATTGGACCTATATCTTCTGTCCCGAATTTTTTCAATCGGTTACAGTCATACCGCAAAAAGATTCCATGGAAGCGGTTACCTTTATTATCGGAGCGCCGCCTCGGCCGGCGCGCTCTATCCAAATGAAATTTATCTTGGAGCATACAATGTAAAAGATCTGAATCATGGCCTTTACCATTATAATATCGGAAGTATGGCTTTAACTCCTTTGCGCATCGGGAATTTTAGCCGTTATACTGCTGAAGCAATAGGACAACCGAATGAAAAAGATATTGTCGCAACACTCTTTGTTACAGCAATATTCTTCAGAAGCGCCTGGAAATACCGGGCCAGATCCTTTAGATACGTCCTGTTGGATGCCGGACATGTTCTTCAAAATCTTATCATAGCTCTGAAAGCAGAAGGCTTGTCTTTTACCCTTCATTACGATTTTATGGATAAACATTTGGCGCATCTGATCGCTCTTGATAACAAAAGAGAAGTATGTCTTGCTTGTATCAATGTCCATGGAAAATCATCAAAGATTGTCTCAGAGACTACAAATATAGAATCTCTACCGCCTAAATTTGCTGAAGCCAGTACGGTTGCTAATCATGAAATTCTATATGATGAAATACATGATATTTACCAATCAGGGATAGAAATACCTGAAAATATTGGAACAGATCTCTGTATTAGAGATAATTTAGGAGTACTGCCTAAAAAATGGATTCAGATTGATAAGAGAAATAAAATTGAAAAAGAAAAAGAATTTGTTGAATCCGTTATACATCGCCGTTCAAAAAGAAATTTCATTAATAAAACCCTTTCAAACATTACATTTATGCGCCTTTTGAACCTTATATGCTTTTCATTTGTTCAGAATTCTTTAAAAGAACGCGGCATTCCCCCTTCAATAACCATCGGCTTGTTAGCAAATAATATAGGTGACCTCCAGAATGGATTCTACTTGATGGATCCCCCGGAATGGAAAATAGGACTTATTGCCGAAAGGGAATTGACAGAAAAAATGTCATCTGCATGCCTTGATCAGAAGTGGCTGCGCAGCGCATCTGTCCATTTTCTCTTTATATCAAATCTTGCCGTTATTGAAAAAAATTGGGGTTCACGCGGCTATCGATATGCAATGCTTACAGCAGGTCGCTTGGGGCAAACCATTTACCTTGGAGCTACTGCGTTGAACCTCGGCTGCTGTGGAATAGGAGCGCTTTATGACAATGAAGCCGGGAATCTTCTTGGTCTGAACGATGAATCTTTTCTTTTATATCTCGTGGCAGTCGGGCATGTAAAAAAATGAATCTCCCCGCAGCAAGCTCCGGGGTATCAAAGCGGAATTCGCCATAGCCAACAATCCGCCTTCGCTCCTTCGGGCTTCGGCGGGTCGCCACGCCTTTCATCCTTGGCAGCAAGCTACAGGATATTCAGGCGAAGGCGAATAAAATAGGAATTACAGATATCATGAAAAATCAAGGAAATTACAGACAGTTATCCCATAGAGGTAACCATAAGTGTTTCGGATGCAGCCCTAATAATCCATCCGGCCTTCAAATGAAATTTTTTGTGAATGAGGATTCCGTATTTTCCCCTATAACAGTGCCCGAGCATCTATGCGGATGGAACAAGCTTGTGCACGGCGGTGTGATATCGACCATATTGGATGAAATTATGAGTTGGTCCGCAATTTACCTGCTAAAAAAAATAACCGTAACAAAATCAATGACAATTGATTATATAAAACCGATATTTGTTTGCAGGGAATTAAAGGCCGAAGGTAAAATTCTTGAGGTTGGGAAAAAACGTGAAGCAAGTATGGAAGGTTTTATTTACAACAGCGAAGGGGAGCTATGCGCAAAATCAACCGGAAAAATAGCACTCCTTACACCTGATATTGCAAAAAGACTTGGTATTATGGATGATAAAGAGATCAAGGGTTTTGAACCTTTCCTCAGATGATAATACATCAGAAACACATTGATTTTATGCAATTGGCTTTAAAGGAAGCTAGAAAAGCCGAACAAAAAAATGAAGTTCCCATAGGTGCAGTACTGGTTGATAAATCGGATAAAATCCTTTCCTTTGCTCATAACCAAACAATAAACCTTGCTGATCCTACAGCACACGCTGAAATATTATCATTACGTGCTGCAGCAAAAAAAATTGTGAATTACAGGTTGTTAAACACAACCCTATATGTTACTGTTGAACCCTGCATTATGTGTATGGGGGCTATTATTCATGCTAGAGTAGCAAAGGTTGTTTTTGGCGCAAACGATCTTAAATGGGGGGCAGCCGGCTCTTTATATGATCTGCAAACCGATAATAGATTAAATCACAGGCCGGAAATTATTGGCGGAGTATGCCTTGAAGAATGCAGAAGACTTGTTCAAAAGTTTTTTAGGGCAAAACGAAAAAAGTATTAATTTAGTCTTCTGAAAACAATTAGAATTAGCAAGCTTCAAAGGTTGTTTAATTTTTAAAGGAGTAATAAATGGCAAACATAGTAATTGTTGGAACCCAATGGGGAGATGAAGGCAAGGGTAAAATTGTAGATCTTCTTGCAGAATATGCTGATATTGTCGTGCGTTTTCAAGGTGGAAACAACGCCGGCCATACTATGGTTGTAAACGATAAAAAATTTATTTTCCATCTGATACCTTCAGGAATTTTGCAAAATAAAGCCTGTATTATCGGAAACGGGGTGGTGGTAGACCCGGAAGTTTTATTAGAAGAACTCGACCATTTAAGTAAAGAAGGTATACATGTTGGGCCAAACGAACTCCAAATAAGCGAAAAAGCTCATGTTATCATGCCCTACCACAAAGCGATTGATCATGCCCGGGAAAAAAAGAAAGGTGATAAAAAGATCGGAACAACAGGCCGCGGAATCGGACCTTCCTATGAAGACAAGGCAACACGAAGGGGGATACGCTTTGTTGATCTGATCGACGCTGACGTTTTCAGAGAAAAGGTCCATACCAATCTAGAAGAAAAAAATTTCTACCTTAAAAATTATCTCTCCTCTGAAACATTAAATCCCGATAAGATCATGGAACAATATAACAAAATCGCAAAAAAGTTTGAGCCTTATATCACGAATATTTCCGTCAAAATCAATCGGGCAATCAAAGAAGGAAAGAAAATTCTTTTTGAAGGAGCACAGGGAACACATCTTGATATTGATCACGGGACCTATCCTTATGTTACATCGTCAAATACAATCGCCGGAAATGCCTGCTGCGGAAGCGGTGTTGGCCCCAAAGAAATCACAGGTGTACTTGGTATTGCAAAAGCTTATACAACCAGGGTTGGCTTTGGCCCATTCCCCACAGAACTTTTTGATGATATCGGTGATTCAATTCAAAAAAAAGGATCTGAATTCGGGGCGACAACCGGTAGAAAACGTCGATGCGGGTGGCTTGATATTGTTCTGCTGAAAAATGCAGTTTGTCTTAACGGTTTAACAGGCCTTGTTATAACAAAGCTGGATATTCTGGACGACCTTGAATCGATTAAAATCTGTACCGGATACGAATATAAGGGTGAGATTTTAAATGATTTCCCGACAAGTCTCAAAGTCCTGGCCGAATGTAAACCTATATACGAAACTCTTCCGGGCTGGTCGGAAGATATTACCAAGATCAGAAAAATGGAGAATCTACCTAAAAATACAAAGAATTATCTCAATCGAATCTCAGAACTGACGGAAACCCCGATACATATTGTATCCCTAGGTCCTGAAAGAAATGAGACGATTATTTTAAAGAATCCTTTTCTTTAAGGCAATCCGCCTCAGGCGGATTAACCACCAAAACACGACAAAGCCGGTAGGCTCTTTCAGCCGTCGTAGCCAGGCTACTATAACGAAGTCGGCGACAACGCTCTGAGACCTTTGCAAAACGCCCCCTTTTGCCCAATTTCTGTGTTAGGCTAAAATTTTAATCCTCGAAATACTCAATGTATGTCTGTGGTTAAAATTTTAGCCTGCCTTGAACTTGAAAAAAATTGAGCATTTTTCAAAGGTCTCGCTCTTAGAGTCGGAAGTCTAAAGTACTTGGATTTCAAGATATTATTAATTTTTATACAAGTTCAGCCACTAAGGCACAAAGAAGAGATATCAATTTAAACTATAATCTTTGTGTCTTCGTGTCTTTGTGGCTAAATTATTACAAATTTTTCTTGCCAAATTAAAATACACATGATATCAAGCAGCGTTTCGTATTATTTAATACTTAAACCCCAATTGAGTAAAAAACCAATTGGGAGTTATTCGTTATTTGTTATTGGTTAATCGTTTAAAAAGAATAAAATCCGTTTTTATATTTCATCAATCATAGATTTATAAAATGAGACGATCATCAAATTCTAATAACGAATAACAATTAACAATTAACGCCTAATTGAGCATTATTTTCGCTCAATTAGGGTTGAAGTTAAACCAGAGAACTGATAGTTTCTGTATTTGTCAAATTAAAATTAATTTAAAGGAGGATTTATTATGGCTTACAATGCAGTAGAAATGGCTGATTGGCAGATCTCCGAGGCGGCAGAAAAAAACATGCCTACGCCGGATGAATGGAGAGAAAAGCTTGGTCTTGAAAAGGAAGAAATACTTCCAATGGGCAGACTGGCCAAACTCGATTTTTTGAAAATCATCGATCGTCTGAAAGACAAACCCGATGGAAAGTACATCGAGGTAACGGCAATTACACCAACACCCCTTGGTGAAGGCAAAAGCACTACTTCCTGCGGCCTTATGGAGGGTCTCGGCAAGCGAGGTAAAAATGTGGGCGGCGCCCTGAGGCAGCCCTCAGGCGGCCCGACCATGAACGTGAAAGGGACCGCTGCAGGTGGTGGTAACTCACTTCTGATCCCAATGACCGAATTTTCGCTTGGATTGACCGGCGACATCAACGATATCATGAACGCACACAACCTGGCTATGGTGGCAATGACATCACGGATGCAGCACGAGCGTAATTACAACGATGAACAGCTGGATCGTTTGACCGGCATGCCGCGCTTGAACATCGATCCCACCCGCGTTGAAATGGGCTGGATCATCGACTTTTGTGCCCAGGCGCTACGCAACATCATTATCGGTATCGGCGGACGTATGGACGGATTCACTATGCAATCCAAATTCGGGATCGCCGTGGGTTCCGAGTGTATGGCCATCCTGTCGGTTATCCGCGATCTGGCCGATCTGAAAGAGCGGCTTAACAACATCACGGTGGCATTCGATAAAAGTGGCAAGCCGGTGACCACCGGCGACCTCGAAGTCGGCAACGCCATGACCGCTTTTATGCGCAACACCATCAACCCTACCATGATGTGTACGGCCGAATACAACCCCTGCATGGTGCATGCGGGACCGTTTGCCAACATCGCCGTCGGCCAGTCCTCCATTATTGCCGACCGTGTTGGTTTGAAACTGTTCGACTATCATGTCACCGAATCGGGTTTTGGCGCCGATATTGGCTTCGAAAAATTCTGGAACGTCAAATCCCGCTTCAGCGGATTGAAACCCCACGTATCGGTTCTAACCACCACCATCCGAGCGCTGAAAAGCCACGGCGGCGGACCCAAAGTGACTCCGGGCATCGCCATGCCGGATGAGTACACCAAAGAGAATGTAGAAATGGTTGAAAAAGGCTGCGTAAACATGGTGCATCATATCAACACCATTCGCAGGGCCGGCATCAACCCGGTGGTCTGCATCAACCGGTTCTACACTGATACGGATGAGGAATGTAAGATTGTTCGTAAGGCTGCCGAAGCGGCCGGCGCCCGCTGTGCTGAATCCAAACACTGGGAACTGGGCGGCGAAGGCGCCCTTGAATTTGCCGATGCCGTCGTCGAGGCCTGTGAAGATGAAAGCGAATTCAAATTCCTCTATCCTTTGGAGATGAAACTGCGCAACCGCGTCGAAACCATCGCCAAGGAAGTCTACGGTGCCGATGGTGTGACCTGGACTCCGGAAGCCGAAGCCAAGGCCAAGATGCTCGAGAACGATCCTAAGTATGACGATTTCGCTACCATGATGGTTAAAACCCATCTCAGCCTGAGTAGCGATCCGACAGTCAAGGGTGCGCCCAAAGGCTGGACGTTGCCAGTGCGTGACGTGCTGATTTACTCCGGTGCGAAGTTTCTGTGTCCCTGCGCAGGTACCATCAGTCTGATGCCGGGAACCGGCTCGAACCCCGCTTTCAGGCGTGTAGATGTGGATGTTAACAGCGGAAAGGTAACCGGATTGTTCTAATAAGAGGACAATTGAAGATTCATAAAAATAGGGCTCGTGCATATGCATTGGGCCCTTTTTTTATACACGAAATCCGGAACAATATCGAATGACAAAAATTCAAATGTCCCAAACAATTGGTAACGTTCAAAAGTGTGCGCATTTCTTTGTAAGCGGTTAAAATTTGAAAAGGTAATGGATGTTTCCGAATGATTGTTACATGGATCCCATTAATTTAGGAAAACAATTATGTACACACTTTTGAACGTTACTAAACAATTAGAACGTATCGTAAAATCAACAGCATTCCACAGCTAACTTGTTTTCTATTTCCAATTGCGTTTACCCTGACCGTGACAAGGAAAGAGGTTGAATCAGAAGAGAATTTGGAATATAGAATAATAGTGTCCAAAGAGGAGTTTTTTATGGGGGAAAACAAAAAACATTCCATGAAAAAGTATATTAAATGGATCGTCTTATTTCTAATCCTTGCTTTCGCCATAGGTATTGAGGCATACAAAGGAGAGGGAAAACTCCCCTGGGCATTTATGTTTGCGGGTGTGGTGGTTTTCTTTGTCTATTCTTTCTGGAAGCAGAAATGATGAATTCGTAGAAATTCGAATTCATTCCCGCCTTGCGGGATTTGGTGTTTAGTATTTTGTGTTTTGTTTGAGGTACAGACATAGTCAAATAGTTGAGTGGTTAAGTGGTTGAGTAGGAAAAAATTTATAGTAACCGTTCACGGTTCAGAGGTTCAGGGTTCAGGGTTTACGATTTTTTTATATTATTCCTTTTAAACCATTAACCAATAACAAATAACGAATAACTCCCAATTGGTTTTTACTCAATTGGGGTTGAATGTCCAATTTTTTTGGAAAACGGCTATTATTTTTATCATTACAACTACTTAACTACTAGACGACTTAACAATACTGGAGGTATATACTGATATACCAACGTGTTAGATTGCCAAACACTAAATACCAAATAAAAAATACTCTCGTAAAAAGGTCGGTTTTTTGACTTTTTACGAGACCATCAACATTAGAGTGATTACTTGAAACTAAAATGCCCTAAATGTGGAACTTTTTATGAACAGAAAGATCAATTCTGTAGAAAATGCGGAGTTAGATTTGAAAATAATCCACAAGTTTGCGGGCAGAATGCTCCGTTTGAAATTGAGGTAATGACTCTAATAAAAGTTATTAAAGAATTCCGGTCATGGATAAACAATAAAAAAATAAATGTCCGTTTTATGAGGGCCTACAAAGAGAAAATAGATAAAGAGATCGATCCGCTCATCAGAAAATTTACAGAAAAATATAAGGATAAAGAAGAAAGGAATTCAATCCTTTTTAACCTTATCCTGGAAACCTTTTCAGGGCTTAACGACCCCATTAATTTTATGGAAACAGAGTTTAGACCGTCAATCGGCATGGGGGTTTTTTTAGAGAGATGGATGATGACAAGTGCTGTTGAAAGCTATCTGAAAAAGTGTTGCCAAAAAGTCGATCATCATCTTGATGAATTGGAAAGAGAGATCGGTGAAGAGCCGGTGATCGGTGACCGGTGATCGGGTGATTGGTGATCAAGTGATCGGGCAGTAAAGTGGGGAAAGAAACCGATTACCTATCACTGATTACTGATTGCCACATCATCCCAGTACATTGTGAACGGTTACGAATCATTCATAACACTATCCGGTTAAGAGCTTACATGGAGGTTCTGCAAAAGGAAAAAACCATCTCAATAGTTAAAATTTCTTTTACTTTTCCGACAAAAAAAAGTGGGGTTCGCTTTGAACCCCACTTAATGAAAACATGGTTATGTAAAGCAGTCCGAATAATTATCCGGCATCTGCCCAAGCCTTGAGTCCTCTCTCCTCATCTGTTCCGGGAACAATATTATCAAGGACAAGGCCAATGATCGCGCCAACTGCCATTCCTGTTTTTCCTATGGTTGTGACGATATCACCCAGCCACTTAACGCTGACAGGCCAGTTTGCACCCATTGGAAATTTATCGAAGTATTCCGGCAGACTTAAACCCATAAAAAAGGCAAATCCAATAATAAACAGGTTTCGAGAAGAAGTCATGTCACAAAGGACAAGGTTGGACAATCCTACCGCGGCAATCATCCCGAAAAGCCCGCAATACATAGCACCGACGACAGGACCCGGCATGGTAGTAAAGATGGCGGAAAACTTTGTAATAAAGGCGAGAACGATCATCACCGAAGCTCCCCATCTTACCACGTGTCTGCTGGCCACCCTGGTGAGACCGATGGCCCCGATATTCTCCGAATATGTTGTAGAGCCGTTACAGGTCTGGAGTAATCCGGCAATGAAACAGCCGATTCCCTCTGTTCCCAGACCTCTGCTTATCATGGATGAAGTGGGTGTGGGCGCCTCACTGATCCGGGCCACTGCATAATAGTCTCCAATCGACTCTATCATGGAGGCGAGGTATGCAGCCACCATGGCAAGTACAAGGGCAATCTTAAACTGGGGGAAGCCCCATTTAAACGGTACAATGGGCATAATGCTCACCCATGGAGCTGCGGCCACCTTTGACCAGTCTACATAAGCAGGGTGTCCGGGTCCGACAATTCCCACGGCCGAGATGATGATGGCAATAACCCATCCGGTGATAATTGCCAGAAGCACTGGAAACAGGAGAAATATCCTCGACTTTTTCCCGAGGAATTGGGTGTAAGCTATCAGTGCAATGATTGTAAGTCCGGCAACGAACCAGCTGCCGGCTTTCCCCCCTGAAAATGCCACAGGCGCGCCCACCTTGTATAGGGCCAGTCCAATTAGGGCAATGGTGGGTCCGATGGTGATAGGCCCGATATATTTCCTTACTTTCCCAATGACACCGGACCACCCAAGGGCAATCTCAAAGACAGAAGCTAAAATGATAGCTCCGGTAATCTGCTGGATGGCAATCTCAAAACCCATTCCCTTGCCCACCGTAGCCCCGATAATAACAAAGGCCGGGGGAAGAAAAGAGAAAGATCCGCCCTGAATCACCGGAAGCCTGTTTCCGATAGTAGATTGCAACCATGTCGTGATTCCAGAGCATAGAAAGATTGTCGCAATGAGAAGAGCCGTTTCTTTCGGAGGCATTTTCATGGCCCCGGCCAATATAATGGGAATCAAGACCGTTGCGCCAAACATGGTCAGATAATGCTGAACCCCAAGAAAAATACTTTCACCGACAGGAGGTTTATCCTCTATCGAGTAAATAATCCACTTTTTTTCTTCAGCCATTTTGCTCCTCCTTATTTAAAATGTTATTATTTCTGACATCTTTGTAGCTTCCTTAACTATAGAAGCCTAACCATCCTCACCCCCTTTCTTATTAAGATCTGTTTGATTATTACTTTCAACAAGAATCGAAAGTTCAAAATTAACGGACTCCAATCAAATAATTCCTATCAGCATAGATAAAAATTCTCTTTTTGTCAATTAGATCCTCACTTTATTCTTATGGGTTTCCGCTTGATAAATCTTCCCTGCCCAGGTTGACCGAGAAATTTTTTCCCTTTTACGATAACTTTGCCTTGAGATAGAACAACACGAGCCACTCCCCTTCCTTTGAAACCCTCATAAGGAGTATAATCCACATTCTGATGCTGGGTTCTGGCGCTGATTTTATAAGGAGCTTTTGGATCAAATAGAACCAGATCGGCATCACTTCCAACGGCCACCGTACCTTTTTGCGGAAAAAGACCAAAGAGCTTTGCAGGAGCGGTAGAGACTAAATCCACAAAACGATTCAGGCTGAGGCGCCTTCTGTTAACCGCTTCATGGAAGAACAACATCATTCTATGTTCAACTCCCGGGGCGCCATTAGGAATGGCAGCAAAGTTATTCTTTCCCATGTCCTTTTGACCTTTGAAATTAAAAGAGCAATGGTCGGTGGAAATAACCTGGAGATCTCCCGATGCAAGCCCTTTCCATAGCACCTTCCAGTTGGACTTTTCCCTTAGAGGCGGAGACATGACATACTTGGCTCCACTAAATCGAGGCTCCAAATAATTCTGGTATGAGCGTAAAAGATATTGAGGGCAGGTCTCGGCAAATACAGGATAACCCTTATCTCTGGCCTCTTGAACTTTATCCAAGGCTTCTTTACAAGAAAGATGGACTATATAAATGGGTGCTCCGGCCATCTGGGCAATGGCAATCCCACGCCCCGTGGCCTCTCCTTCAGCCTCTGGCGGTCTGCTCAAGGCATGATACTTAGGTTCAGTCTTGCCCTGGGCCAGGAAGTCATTAATGAGTACATCCAGAATATCCCCATTCTCTGCATGGATCATGACCAGCGCACCGGACTGCTTGGATTTAAGCAGGACTCGATAGAGGGTACCATCGTCTATCATCAAAACTCCCTTGTAAGCCAGAAAGCACTTGAAACTGGGAACACCAGCAGCAACCATTTCGGGGATCTCGGCCATTACTTTATCGGTGAGGTGGCAGATGGCTATATGAAACCCATAATCGATAGCCGCCTTTCCCTTAGCCTTTTTCATCCAGGTATTAAGGGCCCCCTTTAAAGTCATGCCCTTTCCCTGAATAGCAAAATCAACAATAGTGGTAGTCCCGCCAAAGGCCGCGGCAATAGTACCGGTCTCAAAGTCATCAGCTGTAACAGTGCCGCCAAAGGGCATGTCCAGATGTGTATGAATGTCAATACCGCCGGGAATTATGTATAGCCCCCTGGCATCCAGCACTTCTCCGGCTGGTTCTTTTATCTTTTTTGCAATTTTGACGATTTTTCCGTTGGCAACCCCTACATCAGCACGGTACCTGTCTGTAGCGGTCACAACAGTTCCGTTAACAATATTATAATCCATGATATCCTCCTATTCTTATGAGATTAAACGCATTTTAATAAGATTATCGTAAATTCTAATCCGAACACAAGCCGGAAGAGTTAATCGTTAATTGTTATTAGTTTAAGGGTCGGTTATTAAAGATCGCCTTTCATCATCCCATTAACGAATAACAAATAACTAATAACCTATAATTAACGGCTTCAAACTGGCTAAAATTATTTTTGCCATGAAAAGCACAAAATTAACTATTAGGCGTCTAAGAACCCTCTCGCTTTGTCATCACAATACAATCCCAAACCGGACAGACGTGCATACATAGGGAACAACCGGTGCATTTTTCCCTGTCTATTTCGGGAATCCGGTCATCCCTGAGTGTTATAGCCTGATATCCGGCATCACGGCAACTAACGTAGCATAGGTCACACTTAACACAGAGTTCCTCTTTGACAGAAGAAGCTACGCGAATATCCTTGTTGAGGTCCGTCAGTGCTATGAGTTTCTCCAGAGAGAGACCCACCATGTCCTGAATGGTATCAAACTCCTTGTCTTCCATGTAGTTCTGGAGTCCATCAAGAAAATCTTCTATAATTCCGTAGCCTTGCGCCATAACCGCACTACACACCTGTAGAGTGGAAGCGCCTAATAATAAAAACTCTGCTGCATCCTCCCAGGTGCTGATCCCGCCAATACCGGAAATAGGTATGTTGACAGCCTTGGCAATGGTGGCAATCGCCTTAAGAGCAATGGGTTTTATGGCTCCACCGGAAAGTCCTCCATGGGCTGAATAGCCAAACACGCTTGGCTTGGGAACCAGGGTTTCCAAATCGACCCCTATAATGGAAGCAACCGTATTAATGGCGGAAATGGCCTGTGTTCCGGCATCCACGCAGGATTTGGCCACCAGCCCGACATCAGTCACATTTGGTGTCATTTTTGCCATTACCGGAATGCTCACCGCCTCTACTGCCCATCCCGCTACCCGCCCGGCCAGTTCATCATTCTGGCCTATAGCCGCTCCCATTCCCCTCTCCGGCATCCCATGCGGGCAGGACATATTAAGTTCAATAATTTGGGCTCCGGCCTCTTCGCACTTTTTAGCCATGAGTTGCCAGCCGTCGGGCTTGCTTGCGTCGTCCATTATACTCGCGATCACCACATGCTCGGGATACTTTTTTCTCAGCTCTTCAATTTCCTTTAGCCAGATGGAAAAGGACCGGTCCGTAACAAGTTCGATGTTTTCAAAGGCATAAATCTTTTTTGGCTCATTGGTGGGTCCCGGAAAGCTGAGACTTGCAAGTCGCGGTGTGACATTGACTATACTATCAGCGTCTACAACCAGAGTCTTAGTGACACCACCGGCCCACCCTGCCTCGAATGCCCTACCCATCATCTCCCCGGTTGTGGTAGGTGGAGCTGATGAGAGAATGAAAGGATTCTTGAATTTAACACCACAGAAATTTACACTTAAGTCAACTTCTCCCCCGATCTTCATAATAAAACCTCCTTGCCTTTTTATTTAGTTTCCTTGAATCCATGCATCAATTGCAAAAGCGGCCCTCTTTCCGTCTCCCACGGCGCGAACCGCCATATCACTTCCTCGAATCAAGTCACCTCCCGCGTATATCCCAGGAACTGATGTTGCCAGCGTCTCTTCATTTACATTTAAAAAGCCTTTCCGGCCCGTTTCCATCCCTTCGAGCTTAATGGCAGGGCTCTGACTTATGGCTATAACGGCAGTATCGCAGGGAATTCGAAATTCCGTGCCTTCCAAAGGTATAGGACGTCTGCGACCCGAATCATCCGGATCCCCGAGACTCATTTCTATACACTCGACTTCTGATAGTAGCCCTTTTTTCCCAAGAAAACGAACAGGGCTCACAAGGGTCCGAATAGAAACACCCTGATCCTGTGAAAAACTCCTTTCCTCTTCCCAGGCCGGCATTTCTTTTTCAGACCGTCGGTAGAGAATGGTTACCTCGTTAGCTTTAACTTTTTTTGCTGTCACGGCGGCATCAATTGCTGCATTGCCACCGCCGATCACTATTATCCTGTCACCCAATGTCATCCGACAATCCCGTTGCTCCAAAAGGGACAGTTTGACTTCCTTTAATAGTTCCAGTGCCTGAGTTACCCCTGATAGCTCTTCTCCTGCTAAACCAAGCTTTAATGGCCGGCCAGAGCCGGTACTTAAAAAAATTGCCTCGTAACTTTCAAGCAAGTCCTTAGGGTCTTCAATCCGTTTTCCCGTGTATATCTTCACTCCAAGGGATCGGATATATTCTATCTCCTGTTGAATGACTGAATTGGGAAGACGATATGAAGGGATACCATATGCGAGGATACCTCCGGGATAGGATTCCGTTTCGAAGAGATCAACATCGTATCCCAGCCGTTTCAAGTAAGTAGCTGCGGAGAGCCCGGCAGGTCCGGATCCGACAACTGCAACATTTATCCCTTTGGCAGGAAGCGATTTCAGAAGTTTAGGACCTTTTTCCATTTCCTGATCTGCAGCAAATCGCTGTAGAAGACCAATCTTTATAGGTTCAGCCAATTCCGAAGAGCTGCATTTGCCCTCACATAAAATGCTTTGAGGACAAATTCTGGCGCAAGAGCCAGCCAGGATATTGTCTTCCTTGATGACTTTAATTGCTCCTGTGAAATTTCTGGAAGCAATCTGACGGATAAACTTGGAAACATTCACTCCGGCAGGACAGGCTTTGGCACATGGAGCATCTTCACATTTAATGCACCGGGACGCCTCAGTCACTGCCTCCTGTGGAGAGAACCCTCTCTCTACCTCCTGAAATGCTTCAACAAGTTCCTGGTAGCGCATCGGTTTTACCTAATAATCGTAGACCCAAAAGTATTTAAAATACGTAATCGTATTATAATTGGATAATTTATAATCACCGCTGAGACGCAGAGATCGCAGAGAATTTATTTCTTTTTTGCTTTCCGCTGAGAGAGCGGAAAGCAAAAACATGCATCCCTGTGGGATAAAGAAGTAACTACTTGAATTTCAATACAATATTACTATTATAAAGCTTGAGCTATTTTCTTTTGCCGTCCCCTCAACGGCAAAAGAAATAATATTTAACTCTGCGGCCTTTGCGTCTCAAGCGAAGCGGGCGGTGAAACAATATAAAAAAATACGTCATCGAACTTACGAATTATAGCACTAAGGAAGCAAATCAATTATTTCTTCATAAGTCTCCGGACGCCGATCTCTATAAAATTGCCACACATTTCGTACTTCTCTTATAACATCCAGATCCAGATCTGCAACTACAGCTTCATCTTTATCTCTTGACCCCTCTACAATGATCTGACCTCTCGGATCACAAAAATAGCTGCTGCCGTAAAACTCGCCTATGTCCCAGGGAAGTTCGTGACCCACTCGGTTGTTGGCTCCAATGAAATATCCGTTGGCAACAGCGTGAGCCGGTTGCTCAAGTTTCCAGAGGTATTCGGAAAGTCCCGCCACGGTGGCTGAAGGGTTAAAAACAATCTCAGCACCATTCAAACCAAGCACTCTTGCCCCTTCAGGAAAATGTCGATCATAGCAGATGTAAACGCCTATAGTAGCATAGGTTGTTTCGAAAACAGGATAATCAAGATTGCCCGGTTTGAAGTAAAATTTTTCCCAGAAGCCCGGATGGGTGTGAGGAATATGGCTTTTTCTATACTTTCCTAAATATGTTCCGTCTGCGTCTATAACAGCAGCAGTGTTGTAATAAACACCTGTAATTTCCTCTTCATAAATGGGCACAATTAACACCATGGAATGACGCTTTGCCTGTTCCATCATGAGTTGAATAGTTGGGCCTTCTGGGATATTTTCAGTTAAATCGTACCACTTGATATTCTGCTCTGCGCAAAAATATGGCCCATAAAATAGCTCCTGCAGGCAAAGAATCTTCGTATCTTTTTTAGCCGCTTCCTGGATGAGTTTAAGATGTTTCTCTATCATATACTCTTTGATCTTTTCCAGTGGTTCTTCACCGGAAAGTTCGCATTTGGCTTGAGTCAGGCCACACTTTACAATTCTTGCCATCTTCGGACCTCCTTTTCGGATGTTATTTCAAATTGATTTTTTTAAATAAAAAAGCGCAAAAAAAAACACGAAAATATTATTTTTCGTGTTTTCCTTTTTCTATCTTGTGTAATAATTTAATCATTTTTGCTTTCAGCTTATTCATTTCATGCGTTGAACGCTTATGAAAAAAGCCGTAACTTTTGAACTTTACCAAATTATTATAACAATAGATAAAATGCGCCTATATGTCAAGTTTATTGATATATTTTTATTCGTCTTCGCCATTCATCCCTGCAGCTTGCTGCAGGGATGAATGGCGAGTCGAACCGCGTCGAAGCTCGACAGAGCGAAGACGGGTTGGTTACGACGCAATTCCGCTAGATACCCCGCCGCTTGCGGCGGGGAGCTTCATTTCCTTTGAATTTTACCGGCACCATCCGTAATACTAAATAGTATCAAAATAGACACTCGGTTAGATATTCTGAAAAAATAGAATAGTCCTTTGCGATTTTATTAAAAAAATACCATATATTGAATTTTTTCATTGACAGACTACAATATGTTGTAATATTAGACAATAAAATACAATGCAGTCTTTAACCAAAAAATGCCATTTCCTGATGGACACTAACTAACAGCGGAAAAACATATAATGGGAAAAAACATCGGTTTTGTTTCCACCCGATTTGCAGGTACAGACGGCGTTTCACTTGAATCGAGTAAATGGGCTGATGTTTTCGAAAAAAACGATCACTCCTGTTTTTGGTTTGCCGGAGAATTGGATCGTGATCCTGAGAAAAGTTTCCTTGTTCCTGAAGCACATTTCCAACACAAACAAAATCGATACATCAATGAACTGGCTTTCTGCCAAAAGGGTCGAAAACCTCAAGTAACCCGATCGATTCATAGCGTAAGATCTCGTTTAAAAGCCCGACTCCATGAATTTATCAATCATTTTGGCATCGATCTTTTAATTGCTGAAAATGCCCTTTCAATACCCATGCATGTCCCTCTTGGGTTGGCCCTAACGGAGGCTATCGCCGAAACAGAGATCCCCACCATTGCTCACCATCATGATTTTTACTGGGAACGGATCCGCTTCTCAACAAATGCCATCGGCGACTATCTTCGCATGTCTTTTCCCCCTAATTTGCCGAATATCCGGCATATAGTTATCAATTCCGAAGCCCAGGAACAACTCGCGCTACGCACAGGGATATCATCAACCATTATACCAAATGTACTTGACTTTGAAAATCCTCCCTTAATCGATCTTAACGGGACCAAGGCCTTCCGTGAAGCCATCGGTCTAAACACCGATGACAGGATGATTCTGCAGCCTACACGCATCGTAAAACGAAAAGGGATAGAATTTGCAATCGAACTGCTTAAAGAGCTACATGAGCCTCGCAATAAACTGGTCGTATCTCACGAAGCCGGAGATGAAGGTTTTGAATATGCCGAATGGCTGAAGGATTATGCCTGCGAACACGAAGTGGATCTTCGCTTTGTACCGATACGCATTACAGATCCATTAATTAAAAACGGAAATTGTCAGATTCAATATTCACTCTGGGATGTCTATTCTTTTGCTGATTTTATTACATATCCCAGCCTTTATGAAGGATTTGGAAACGCCTTTTTAGAAGCTATATATTTCAGCAAACCAATGCTGATTAATCGATATGCCACTTTTGTCAGAGACATAGAACCCCAGGGGTTTGACCTGGCTGTTATGGATGGATACATTTCTAAAAAAACTGTTCAATCCGTAAGAGAAATCCTTGAGTCGCCTAATAGAAAGAAAAGCATGATTGAATTTAATTACGAAGTTGCCACGCGGTACTATTCTTATTCAGTACTCAGAAATCATCTCAATGGAATTTTGACAAATTTCTTCGGAAATACAATAAAACATCTTGAAGACAAAACAAAGAGCACGCCGCAAGAGACCTCCATAAAAATCCACCCCAATAATGTAATCCATAAACAAATCGAAACCCAGAGTCTACAGAAACGTTTCGCTTAGCTGGTTGAACACAGTTTTGTAATACGAGACTCAGGAAACTGTAATGAAAGATTGACAATGTGTTCTGTTTTTTATATCTGTTGATCCATATTATTAATGTTTGGAAGAAGGAGGTTAAAAACATGGCAAATGGATTAAACAAGGTAATTCTTATAGGCAATTTGGGAAGAGATCCGGAAGTCCGTTATACTCCGGGCGGCCTTGCAGTGGCCAATTTTAGCTTGGCAACATCAGAGGCCTGGACGAACAAAGAAGGAGAAAAAGAAACTCGGACAGAATGGCATAAAATAGTTGCCTGGGGAAGACTGGGTGAAATATGTGGTGAATATCTTTCAAAGGGCAAACAGGTCTATATAGAAGGCCGCATACAGACAAGAGAATGGGAAGACAAGGAAGGAATCAAGAGATACACTACAGAAATTGTTGCATCTCAAATGCTTATGTTAGGATCAAAGGATTTCACTGGTGAATCAAGACCGTCAGCATCACCCGGTGTGCAATCATCAGGTTTGTCTGAACCGCCAATCCCCGATGCAAAAGATGATGATATCCCGTTTTGACTTTGATATCTTTGAAAAATCTTTCATGCTAAAATAATTTATCAATTAACAGGATTCGGCAATAGGGGGCGTCTTTTTAAGGTCTCACTTTAATAAATTGTAATATTGCCTACACTTTATATTACATTCACCGCTCTACCTTAATAAAAGAAGATCAGGATTCTTTATTCTCTTCAATCTTTGCAGATTCCGCCTTTTCGGAATCTGCAGTGGCGCCTTTAAAATTTCTAATTGCCTTGCCCATGCCTGCCCCAATTTCCGGAAGCTTGCCTGCTCCGAAAATGATAAGGATAATGACAAGTATTATAATAAGTTCCGGCATTCCAATTCCAAACATATACCCCTCCTACTTATCAGATTTGTTTTGTTTTATTTCATTTAGAAGCTGAATAAACTCTTTTGATTTTAAATAGCGGTTAATGGAAGCCTGATAATCAATCCATGTTTTCCAGACTTTTATCCAGGCTTCATTGTGCCAGTAACAGTCAAGGTCCCCTTCCCCTTTGGCTCGGTTTATATAATCTATATATTCTTCTGAACAGCTCTCGCAAAAGCGATAGGGTATTTTCGGGCTATTGTGGTCTCCTTCGGCGTCATGCCGATCCATGCTAATCTGGGTACCACATTTTTCACACTTAAAAGTGCATTGTGTGCACTGAAAAATTCTTTGAATCGCCTGAATTTGGCGTCTTCTTATTATTACAGCTTTCTTTTCTTTTGCAAGCTGTATTTTTGAATTAAGTGATATTATTTCGCCCATAGTGCACCATTATGAAATAAACAAGTTGTTTATTAATAATATAGCACCGCACTCTTTAAGTGTCAATCATTTAGGGGTTTTCGTCCAAACAAAACTTTCTCTGGGCAGTCATTGACAAAGAATTGCCTGTGTGACATAAATTATCAAAATTGTGTAAGTCGAATTATTAATAATTGAGGTTTATTTATGAATAAAAAATTTTCAGGGGCAACACGTTATGTTCTGGATGAGGAGCTGGCCGGTATTGTTAATATATCCATGGCACTGGAAATGCCCCTTTTGCTAAAAGGAGAACCGGGTACCGGCAAAACAATGCTTGCCCATGCAATTGCAGAAAGTTTGAATATGCCGTTGATAGTGCTGAACGTAAAATCGAGCATGAAATTGATTGATGCGCTTTATCAATATGACACCCTGACGCGTCTAAATGACAGCCGCTTTGGCGATTCAAACAGAGATGTAAGCAATATTCAAGACTATATAAAAATGGGAAAAATAGGTCAGTCATTTACTTCGGATACAAGGACTGTCCTTTTGATTGATGAAATAGATAAAGCAGATACCGATTTTCAGGATGATATGCTTGATGTCCTGGATCAGATGGAATTCGATATTATAGAGATCGACAAAACAATCGGAGCAAAGCAACGTCCTGTAATTATTATCACATCCAATGCAAAGAAAGACCTGTCAGATCCATTTCTCGGCAGGTGCAATTTTCACCACATCGCTTTTCCTGATCCAAAGATGATGAGAAAAATCATAAAGGTTCATTTTTCGGATATCGATTCAGAACTTATGGAAAAATCTATTGCGGCCTTTTATGGGCTACGAAAATTGGAAGCAATTGAAAAAAAACCGGCCACCAGGGAGCTAATAAACTGGGTTCGGGCGTTACAAACTGATCCTGATTTTAAACCCAAAAACTTGGCTAAAGGAGAGTTGCCGTATCTAGGGGTCTTGTTCAAAAAGAGCAAGGATTATGAACGGGCTGCTAATGTAACAAATAGAAGAAGTCTATATTAAAACATGAACGATTCGTAAAAAATTAGTAAAATGACTTTTCTCAAAAGTTTTAAGTGTTAGGTTTTAAGTTTTAAGTATGTGTTAAAACAACATAAAAATAATATCCTAACACCTGAAACTTAAAACCTAAAACTTGATAAATTCGTCTTTTTCAAATTCATCAAACCCTTTTTATATCATGTTCATAGATTTTTTTTACACATTAAAGGATGTGGGAATACCGGTCAGTCCTACATCCTTTTTAACCCTTCATAAGGCTCTCAACAAAGGGCTCGTTAATTCCTTAAATGATTTTTATACATCATCCCGTACTATTCTTATAAAAAGCGAACGATATTTCGACCTTTTTGATCAGGTATTTGCTCACCACTTTCAGGGGGCGGAATTGCCGGACCCTGAGGGGCTTGAACTCGATGAAATCGCAAGAGCGCTGCTGGAGGAATGGCTGAAAAATCCTAGAACACTTGCAGATGCCTTGGGCGTTGATGAATCAGAACTGAGCAAACTAACCCCTGATGAACTGATTGAATATTTTAAAGAACGACTCAAAGAACAGGAAGAAGCCCATCACGGAGGAAGCAAATGGATCGGCACCGGCGGCACATCTCCGGTGGGCCATTCCGGTTATCATCCCGGTGGTATGCGAGTGGGCGGAGTATCACGAAACAAGTCCGCAGTTAAAGTCGCCATGGAAAGGCGATACAAAGATTACTCCCTCAGCGGCCCTTTGACTCAAGGCTTGATTGGTGAAGCCCTAAAAAGACTTCGCAACTTGATCCCTTCTGGTCCTAAAGACCAGGTGGACATCGACGAAACCATTTATCAGACCATGAAGAATGGAGGAGAAATTGAGATCATCTTTTCAAGGAACTTAAAGGATCGTTTAAAGGTAATTCTTGCCATTGACAATGGTGGGTGGTCAATGGACCCATATATTGAAGTTGTGCAAACCCTTTTTGATTATGCCGGAGCCCAGTTTAAAGATATCAAAACCTATTTCTTCCATAATACTATCTATGATAATCTCTGGGAAGACCCGTCCAGGTGTAAAAAATATCAAAAAGTTGAAGAATTTGTCCGCTTTGATCCTGAAACCCGTTTTATCCTGATAGGAGATGCCAGCATGGCGCCTTATGAACTTATGGCCACTGACGGATCAATACATATAGAAGAGCGAAGCGGCAGACCGAGCATCGAACAGCTTAAATTTATAGCAAAATCCTTTCCACATTCCGTATGGCTGAATCCTGTACAAGATCGTATGTGGGACTATACCCATACTATTTCCGTTATCCGCCAGATTTTTCCCATGTTTGAACTATCACTTGACGGACTTGAAAAAGCTGTAAGTCATTTAATGGCCAAATAGGAAATTTTACAGTCATGACCACCGGCAGAGTCATTAGCTTGATTATAGCCCTATAGATGCACCTCTCAAGGGTTTTCTCACGTGCTCGTACACGTATACGTTTACGAACAAATAAATACTACAGCATAGCTTTTACCATTCTCCCCTTAGATTGATGATTGATCGTCAATCGCAAATAGCCTACATGTATTTTCCCATATAACCTCAGACAAATATTCGGGATCTTCCTCTCTTACCTCTGCCAACTTGAACAAGATTGACCTGACAAATGCCGGTTCATTACGACGTATGCGGTTTTTTTCAGGTGCGGGCGTAAGATATGGTGCGTCGGTTTCGATCAAAATACGTTCCACCGGAATAAATGGAACAAGATTACGCAAATTAGACCCTCGTGTTTTTATGGTCAGAATGCCCGTTATACCGATGTGAAGACCAAGGTCAAGATATTGCCTTAGTTCGGTTTTATTACCGCTGAAGCAGTGAATGACTCCTTCTCTTCCTTTTAGGAAATGATCTTTCAGGATTTCATAGAAACGGCCATTACTGTCTCTTTCATGGAAAATGACCGGAAAATTAAGCTCATCTGCAATTTCAAGCTGTCTGATAAACCATTTTTCCTGATCCTTTTTAGGTGAATACATGCGGTTAAAATCTAATCCGATTTCTCCCCATGCAAAAACTTTTGGATTCTCGGCAAGATTCTTAAGAAAGCTAATATCCGTTTCACAGGTCTCTTTGGCATTGTGTGGATGAATACCTATTGATGCATATAAACCTTCATGGGATTCTGCAATTGCAACAGCTTTACTTGAACTCTTCTTGTCTATTCCTACTACTATAGCTTCAGCAACACCGGTATCTTTTGCGCGTTTAATGACTTCGTCAATATCTTTGTCATATAAACGGTCATCAAGATGACAGTGACTGTCAAATAACTTCATTGGTAAACTCCATGTTTGCAATTTTAAATAAATTTTTCATTTACCATTGAAAAATATTAATAACAATATTATTTGGATTGATTTTATAAATTTTTATTGATATTGGTCACTTTTTATCCTAAATATCGATTAGCAAAAGGCAGTACTCCTGCCAATTATTACAAAGTGTATTTTCAGGAGGTTCATAATGTTTAAAATTATTAGACGAGAAGAGATGTCAGCAGGAACCGTGGTATTAAACGAGATTGAAGCGCCTTTGATTGCCAGGAAGGCAAAACCCGGCCAGTTTGTTATAATGAAAGCAAATGAAACCGGGGAGCGTATTCCACTCACCATGGCGGAAACTGACCCTGAAAAAGGTACAATAACTATAATTTACATGATTGTCGGGAAGAGTACCGCTCTTTTTAAGACATTACAAGTCAATGACGCATATCAAGACGTTATAGGTCCTCTGGGAAAACCGACGCATATTGAAAAAGTCGGTACTGTAGTATGCGTCGGCGGCGGTACAGGTATAGCTGTTTTACATCCCATTACACGGGCTCTAAAGGAAATAGGAAATCATGTTATAAGTATTATTGGTGCAAGAAGTAAAGATATACTTATCCTGGAAGATCGGATGAAAGATGCTTCCCATGAACTTCATGCATGTACCGATGACGGATCTTACGGGCATCATGGTTTTGTGACAGATGTCATGAAGGAGATCCTAGATAGTAAAAAGGTAGATATGGTGGTCGCCATAGGTCCGGTACCTATGATGAAATTCGTATCCAAAATAACAAAGGATTATAATGTAAAAACATTAGTCAGCCTTAATCCGATAATGGTTGATGGAACAGGAATGTGCGGAGGCTGTCGAGTGTCGGTAGGCGGCAAGACAAAGTTTGCATGCGTTGACGGGCCGGAATTCGACGGACACCAGGTTGACTACGACGAACTGACGCAGCGTCTCCAGGCGTACTGTGAAGAGGAAAAGCAGTGCTATGATGATTTTTGCAGACTTAACACTTAACCCAGACCTTGTTAAGTCGTCGAGTAGTTGAGTAGTTAAGTTTGATGATCAGAATAAAAGCTGCTTTCCAAAAAATTAGACATACAACAATTTTCAAATGTTAACATATTGATTTAATTTTAATTCTTTTCCTACTCGACTACTTAACCACTCAACTATTTAACGATGTCTGGATTTATTATGTGGAGGAAATTATGGTAGAAGAAGGAACAAAAAAAGTAAAAAAAGAGAAGATACCCAGGCAACCCATGCCGGAACAAGCTCCCGAGGTGAGAGCAAAAAACTTTGATGAAGTCCCATTTGGACTCAGCTCGGAAGCTGCAATAAAAGAGGCGGAAAGATGTCTCCAATGTAAAAAGCCGGGTTGTGTTGCAGGCTGTCCTGTGGAAGTAGATATACCAGGCTTCATTAAGCTTGTAAAAGAAGGTGAATTTACCGAATCCATTAGAAAAATATGGGAAAGAAACGCCCTTCCGGCTGTTTGTGGAAGGGTATGCCCCCAGGAAATACAGTGTGAAGGAGTTTGTATCGTTGGCAAAAAAGGAGATCCGGTGGCCATCGGAAACCTGGAGCGCTTCGTAGCTGATCATGAACGGAACCACGGCAAAGGTGAACTCCCCCCCAAAGCAGATTCTACTGGAAAAAGAATAGCGGTTGTGGGCTCAGGGCCATCAGGGCTGACAGTAGCCGGAGATCTCATTTTAAAAGGATATGATGTAACAGTATTTGAAGCTTTTCACAATCCCGGCGGAGTTCTTGTATATGGAATCCCCGAGTTCAGGCTCCCGAAGGAGATTGTTTTCCACGAAGTTAACTTTCTTGAACGCCTTGGAGTAAAGGTTGAATGTAACAAGGTAGTTGGAAGAATAGTCTCATTGGATGAGCTCTTTGAAGAGGGTTACGATGCCATATACCTGGGTGTTGGGGCCGGTCTTCCCCGCTTTTTGAATATTCCCGGAGAAAATCTTATCGGCATATTTTCTGCTAATGAGTATCTGACGCGATCCAATCTAATGAAAGCCTATCTTTTTCCCGAGTATGATACGCCTATTATAAAAGGTAAAAATGTAATCACGCTCGGCGCCGGTAATGTGGCGATGGATTCCGCCAGGACCGCCTTGCGTCTTGGTGCTGAAAAATCCCGAATCGTCTACCGTCGTTCAAGAAAAGAGGTACCCGCAAGGACTGCAGAAGTCCACCATGCGGAAGAAGAAGGCGTCGAATTCTTTTTCCTTACAAGTCCAACAAAATTTATGGGGGATGAAAAAGGACGCGTCATCGGTATGGAAGGGCTCGAGATGGAACTGGGTGAGCCGGACGAATCCGGTCGTCGCAGACCTTTGCCAATAAAGGGGTCGGAATTCGAGTTGGAGTGTGATCTGGTCATTATAGCCGTGGGCGCCGGCCCCAATCCCCTGCTGACACAGTCTACCGAAGGACTGGATCTAAACAATTGGGGGTATATTACTACCGAAGAGGAAACCGGAAAGACGAGTAAAAAAGCAGTTTGGGCGGGAGGTGATATCGTAACCGGTTCGGCAACCGTAATATTAGCCATGGGAGCCGGAAGAAAAGCCGCCGACTCCATTCATAGCTATCTTTCTTTGGGATGGTAATTGGAGACCTTTTGAACATCGAACGCTCAACATCGAACGTCGAATAAGGATACCGCTTTCAGCCGTCGTAGCCACTATGGCAAAGTCTGCTCGCTCCATTAAATTATAAAATTGAAACACCGAAGGTGTACATTCATTCGATGTTGGACGTTGGATGTTCGATGTTGGACGTTCATTTTTTATTTTAGTTCATAGTTCAGATTTTAATAGAATATGTTGCATTCAGGTTTACGCCGGATCAGGATCCCTGAAATTATAACTATAAATCGTATTTGACAGTTAACCCTCACATGTCAACCATTTGCCACTTAACTATTTGACGATATCTAAAATTGGGCAAAAGGGGGTTTTACAAAGATCTCAGGATTTTCCTAATAATAGCACCTCCTCTATAAAGGGATCGATTGCTCCATCAAGAACACTATTTACATCCCCTACTTCAAGGTCTACCCTGTGATCTTTAACCATCTGGTAAGGATGCAAAACATATGATCTGATCTGGCTGCCCCAGGCTATTTCTTCCTTGCTCTCATGTATTTCCCGCATCTTTTCATCCTGTTTCTGCTTTTCTCTCTGGTATATCCTGGCTTTCAACACCTTCATTGCCAGGTCTTTGTTTCTATATTGAGACTTTTCCTGTTGGCACTGAACAACAATCCCGGAGGGAAGATGAGTAACACGGACAGCACTGCTTGTTTTATTTACATGCTGCCCACCGGCGCCACTGGCCCTGAATACATCTATTCGCAGATCATTTTCATCAATATCGACAACTATTTCTTTGTCCAGTTCAGGATAAACAAAAACAGAAGCAAATGACGTATGCCTTTTACCGCTTGCATTAAATGGGGAAATCCTTACCAGGCGATGTACTCCATTTTCTGTCTTTAAATAGCCATATGAGTATTCTCCGCTTGCCGTAAAAGTAACGCTTTTAATTCCCGCTTCATCACCGGGCTGAAAATCGATCAAATCGAACTTAAAACCTCTTCGCTCTATCCATCGAGCATACATTCTAAAGAGCATCTCGGCCCAATCCTGGGCCTCCGTTCCACCGGCCCCGGCATTAATGGAAACAATTGCATTATTTTGATCGTCCACATCACTTAGCGTAAGGTCGAGCGAAAACTGTTTTACTCTATCATCAATGGCTTGAACTAGTTTGAAGGCTTCCTCGATAGTTTCGCTGTCTGATTCCTCAACGGCAAGATCAAGCAGTATTTCACTTTCTTCAAGATCATTATATAATTCTTTGAAGCTTTCCACCTTTTGAGTCAGCAATGTTCGTTCTTTTAAAACAGACGTTGTCTCTTCCGGATTATCCCAGAAGTCTTTTTTGACAATCTGTTTCTCGATTTCCTTAAGTCTTTCTTCTTTGCCGGAAAGGTCAAAGATAGTCTTTCAACTGTTCTAATTTGTCTTGAATCGATTTTATGGTTTGCTTAAGTTCTATAGACATTTTAATTACCTCCTGGTTTAAATATCGTCTTAAAAAATGAAATTAATCTGCCATGCCTTATCAAAATTAAATGCATGCTAATCAAGCAGGCTATTGCAAATAGATCTCCGAAGCGTGTGTAAAAGGTCGTCATGAGCATTATTGGTGTTGAACGTGTCAAAACCGCCTCATTAAAAAGGGATGTTTCAGCAACAATCCTGCCGACTGGATCTACAAATCCGCTAATACCTGTATTTGCCGACCTGACAAGCGCTTTTCTGTTTTCAATGGCCCTGAATATTGTCATGGAAAAATGTTGATAAGGCGCACAGGAATTGCCATACCAAGCATCATTTGTTAAATTAACGAACAATGCGGCATTATTATTTGCAACAGCTCTTGATATATCCGGGAATATTATTTCAAAACAAATCTGGACACCTAATTGGTAATCTCCCCACTTAATAGTGCTTCCCTTTTCCCCTGGCCAGAAATCTCCAACCTCTTCAACCATTTTCCCAAGAAACGGCAACCATTTTTTTAAAGGAACATATTCTCCAAAGGGCACTAGATGCGTCTTGTCGTACTTGCCATTTATTTTTCCATCCGGGTTAATCAGATAGGCGCTGTTGTAATATTCTATCCTGTTTTCACGTTGTATAACAGAAGGAATCCCTATTAAAAAGCTTGTACCGGCATTTTGGACCCCTTTTTGAACCATTTTTGAAAGCCTGGTGCTATGGGAAAAATAAAAAGGGGCAGCAGTTTCCGGCCATACAATAAGATCAGGCTTATGATCTTTCGCTGAAAAAGATAAATTAAGATATTTTTCTACGGTCGAAAGTCGAAATACAGAATCCCATTTTTTTGATTGATCTATGTTGCCCTGAACAATTGCAACACGTATAGATGGAGAATGTGAAATCAGTTTATCTATTGATTGTATTCGCCATTTTCCATAAGCAAATACAATGCCGATGATTATTGCAAAAGTAATAATCGATCCAAAAGCAAGATGTTTTGTAACCTTTATCCCCTTCCAATCCATCCCCTTTGAATAAAGAAAAAGCATAAAAATTGCCGCATTTGACAAGGCAATTAAAAAAGAAACACCATATACACCCAGTATATCTGAAATCTGGATGAGATGCAACGCCTTAAACTGAGAGTATCCAATTAATTCCCAGGGGGCCCCGGTTAAAAATATTGATCTGCCATATTCCAATGAGACCCATAAAACAGGAATCATAAAAAGACATATCAAAGGCTTTTCGCATGTCCAGTTAATTATTGTTGAGAATACCGCTATATAAAGAGCTAAATATGCAGATATAATGATAAGTATAGCCAAACACAAATACCAGGGAAGGTGTCCATATGTTCCCATTGTATAGGCAAGCCAGTACAGTAATGTAAGATAATGGACAAGACCGGTTAAAAAGCCGAGGAGAAAAGCGTCTTTTAACGAAAGGTTTCTTAAAGAAATAAACAAAGGGATAAGGGCAAACCATGCAAGCAAAGAAATGCCCGTTCTTGGAAAAGATCCGGTAAGCAACAAACCGCTTAATACGGCTAAAATGATTTTTTTTCTATCGATATTGTGAGTTTTCAATTTTTATAATTTTGCCACTAAGTGCTCTATTTCATAAGTTCGATTACGTATTTTTTTACACTGTTTCACCGCCCATTCGCTTCACTCATTAGAGGCACAGAGAACACAGAGGTGTTTTCTTATTTCTTTTCGCTGAGAAGGGCGAAAAGAAATAAACCCAAGCCCTTCGGGCAGGGTTTAACTGCAACAGCTTGCCGAAGGCATGATGATTTGCATTTGCCGGCCTCTCACCGGCAAATGCAAAATAATAATTCTCTCTGCGATCTCTGCGGCTCTGCGGTGAATATAAATTATATTTTTCGTGTTTTTGTAATTTCGCCTGCCCCGTAGCTCCGGAAGATGGTACTGGGGTGCTTTCGTGATAAATTTCTTTTGCATGTTTCAGGTTTATCAGGGTTAGGTACACCAAACTGTATATTCTTATGATCTCAGCTTGAACAGAATAGGTGTCCTGATAAAAATACGTTACCGAATTAATGAGATAGAGTATTAAGGCGCCAAGGAACAAAAAAAAGGAAAATATAAATAATATGCCACTTTTAAAGAGCAGAATGTCCGTAAAAAATATTTTAATAATTCTATAATCTTAGTGACTTAGTGCCTTTATGGCAAACCTCAGGAGATGGTAAGGTTCTTATGATCCATGCTGTTTTGCATATATCGCTTCAATTTCTTTTTCATAGCGCTCCAGCACAGTCCGTCTTTTTACTTTCATGGTCTGTGTAAGCGTGCCGTCTTCGATGGAAAAGTTTCGGTTTGTAATAATAAATTCCTTGGGAATTTCATAACTTCTGAATTTGTCCTTTAAAAAATCAGTAATTTCGCTTTGAATCTTAGTTTTTACTTCCTCAGTTTGCACCCAAGTTTCAGGATCACCGGAAAAGTTGTTTTCATTAGCCCATTTTCCCACTGGGGCAAAATCAGGAACAACCATACAAATATTATAAGCTTTACCCTCTCCGTAGATCATGACGTTTTCAACCCAGGGATGAAGCCTGATCTCCTCTTCAAGAGCCGCAGGGAAAACATACTTGCCGTTTTCCAATTTATATTGTTCTTTGATCCTGCCGGTAACAAACAAAAAACCGTCTTCATCCACCCAACCGCGATCTCCCGTCCTGAATCCACCGTCATCCGTCATAGCCTGCCGTGTGGCTTCAGGATTATTATGATATCCCTGCATCACATTGGGTCCGTATACTATAATCTCGCCGTCATGAGCGCCCTCTTCCACAACAGATTGATCGATCTTCACTGTTACCTGGTCAATAGGCCTACCCACACTGCCCGGTTTATGCGCCACCGGGCAATTCATGGTGGCGGCAGGAGAAGTCTCCGTCAATCCATAGCAGTCATAAAGAGAGATGCCGATATCTGAAAAGAAATGCGCTATTTCAACATTCATGGTTGCACTGCCGGTAATCGATCCCTTAAGGCGGCCGCCAAACTGTTGTCGAATCTTCTTAAATACAATCACATCGGCCATTTTAAACTTCAGACCGGTTAAAAAGCCGGACTCATCTTTTTCAGCAAGTTTCCGCATTTTTTTAGCGCTTTCAATCCCCATTAAGAATAACTTTTTTGTCAGGCCGCCGGTTTCGTTTATTTTTGTCTGGATGCCATCGTAAATTTTGTTGAAAACTCGGGGAACAGCTATAAGAAATGTGGGTTTGACCTTTGCTATATCTTCTACGATGGTTGTAACGTCCTCAACAAATCCTATTGAAGCGCCTAATTTCATAAAGTTATATAATTCTCCTGTTTGCCCAAAGGAGTGGGCCCACGGTAGAATAGACAAACTGCGATCATTTTTATCAACCTCCGGAAAGAGAAGGGAACCTGCATGCACGTTTGTAGTAAAATTGCCGTGTGATAGTAGAACGCCTTTTGGATTGCCGGTGGTGCCCGATGTATAGATCAACACCGCAATCTCATCGGGCTTTGGATGGATGGAATTAATTGGATTATCTTTTCCTATCCTCTCAAGCTCCTCCATACTATTCTCGCCATCTCCGTTAATATGAAACACTTTTTCAAGATTGGGAACCTCATCACTAAAACTCTGAACCTGATTATAGATTTCAGGAGTGGACACAAGCAGCGTTTTTACTCCCCCGTCATTAATGATGTATTTCCAGATCTTGACAAGTTCATTTTCATACATGGGAATATAGCATCCACCAAGACCATATGTGGCAAAGGCGGCAATTGCCCATTCAGTCCTGTTTTTGGCAATGATTCCTACTGCATCACCCTTCCCGATTCCCAACTGCGCAAGCCCACTCCGCAGATTGTCGATCCGCTCCCCTACCTCTTTATATGTAGCCCATTCATATATGCCACTTTCATTTTTAGTCCCGAACATGGGATTGTCGGGATACTTAGCAACACTGTTTTCGATCAGTTCAACCAGATTGTCAGGTTTGTCATATTGATACATTTTGCCGGATATCATATTTGATTTGTCTCCTATTTCATTGTATTTGAGTGATCAGGGAGTTTTTCTTTTAAACTGTGAATTTGAAGTGATTTCTTGGAAGGTCTAAAAAAGGTTTTATCTGGATAATATCCGGCCGGCGCTGCAACACCCGCATAAATTATTGAAGAAGGACCGACTATAGTGCCCGGGGATGTAACGGCGTTGCATCCTGTTTCCGTTCCATCACCTAAAATAGCACCAAGTTTTCTACGTCCTGTTTTGAACCGCTTTCTATCATAAGTAATAACAATAGATCCGGGTATCACCTTTAGATTAGCCAGCTTAGTCCCGGCGCCCAGGTTCACATCTTTACCCAAAATACTGTCACCGATGTAGGCAAAGTGGCCTGCTTTTGCGCCATCCAGCATTATAGAACCCTTAATTTCTGTAGTATGTCCAACTACACATCTATTCCCGATGAGGCAATTTCCGCGAATATAAGCCCCCTGCCGTATCTCGGAGTTACTTCCTATAACTGTGGGGCCTTTAATCAGTGCACCCGGCTCGATTATTGTTCCCGGCCCTATGATTATCCTGTTGTCATTAAAAAATGCCCCGGGCATAATAACAGCTGCATTCTTTAATATTTCGCCTTTCATGTCGGCATGGCTTGAGTTTGAGGAGTCTGCTGTTTCCATATTAAGATCATCTCTAACTTCATTGTTATAAACTACCAGGGATTTGTTGATTTGACCCGTTATATTAGACAATGGCCACGATTTCTGAAAAAAAGTATTAAGATATTCAGGCAAACGATCAAGTGCCGTCCAAACAGCCTCGTCTTTCAAAAATAGCTTTTGGTGATCAAAATCTTTTAAGTCGAAAAATTCTTTTGGTGTAAACATTATAAATACTCTTTCTTAACCCGAATAGCTTCAAATTACACAGCTAATGTCCATTGATACTATCATTTGAAAACAAAGGCGTCAAGCATGCAAAAATATTAGTAAACAAGGTTCATAGAGAGACCTTTGAAAAATGCTCAATTTTGTTCAAGTTCAAGGCAGGCGAAAATT
>CAZLRK010000023.1:0-31817 GCA_964561845.1 uncultured Desulfobacterales bacterium
GCATTTCTTGGATGACGAATATGCTCGTTTAATCCTTATATCGGAATTCCAGTTGCTGTTCTTCTTACTTGACACATGTTTTTAGTTTGTTTATATTTTAGGATTGAAATTTATTCCGGGTCAGTGATTACCTGGACTTTGACAAATAACAAATAAAATATAACTGGTCATAGAGTAGTTTAATGAAACTTCCTGAATTGAAAATAGGCGATTTGATTCCCTCAATTCCAATAATCCAGGGGGGAATGGGTGTTGGAATTTCTCTTTCCGGATTGGCATCAGCAGTTGCCAACGAGGGAGGTGTCGGAGTCATCGCGTGCGCCATGATCGGCATAACTGAGCCTGATATTTCTTCTGATCCAGTGCAAGCAAACAATAGAGCTCTTAGAAGAGAAATCAGAAAAGCCAAGGAAATGACCAAAGGTATCCTTGGAGTTAACATAATGGTCGCCTTGACAAATTTTGCCGATATGGTGAAGACATCCATCGATGAGGGAATCGACATAATATTTGCCGGCGCAGGCCTTCCCCTTGATTTACCCAAGTATCTTAAAGATGGAATCAACACAAAGCTGGCACCTATAATATCTTCCGGTAGAGCAGCTCGTATAATATGTAAGAAATGGCTGTCAAAATTCGACTATCTTCCTGATGCCTTTGTAGTTGAAGGACCTAAGGCAGGAGGGCATCTTGGTATTAAGGTTGAAAATCTACATGATCAGGAATTTTCTTTAGAAAAGCTCGTTGCCGAAGTTATCGAAGCAGTTAAGCCCTTTGAAGCAGAACGCAAAGCATCTATACCGGTAATTGCTGCGGGGGGAATTTATGATGGAGAAGATGTTTGTAAATTTTTAAAAAACGGGGCATCAGGAGTGCAAATAGCAACCCGTCTCGTAGCTACACATGAATGCGATGCATCTATTGAATTCAAACAAGCATATATTAATGCCAGGCAGGAAGATTTAACGGTTATCACAAGCCCGGTAGGGCTTCCCGGAAGAGCTATTAATAACGAGTTTCTCGAAGAGGTGAATAGGGGAAAGAAAAAACCCTTTAAGTGCCCTTATCATTGCATTAAAACCTGCAACGTTAAAGACAGCCCTTATTGCATTGCACTCGCTCTGGCAAGTGCTAAAAAAGGAAAATTAAAGCATGGATTTGTATTTGCCGGTCAAAATGCTTATAAAGTTAGAAAAATTGTTTCTGTTAAAGATGTAATCACTTCTATACTGAGTGAGTATGAAAAGGCCTGCGATCAACCGTCATCCCTCACAACATAGCTTAAACCAACTGAGTTTTGGTCTGTCTTTTTTCTTGACATCCCTTACGACCCTTCTATATAGTTACATTATAGTTATAATGTAATTAAATTTTGCCTTAGAATCAGGTGGAATCTTAATCCTTCTGAACATTTCAAAATAGTTTTCAAAAAAACAGCCTTCTCAATAATCACATGAACAACAAGATTGGAGGTTTCAATGAAATTAAAACAGATAGCCATATCAATAGAGAATTCACCACGTCGTTTGTATGAAGTGACCAATGCATTGGGTGAAGCCGGGATTAACATGAGAGCGCTTACCCTGGTTGAAACCGGGGGGGGCTTTGGACTTCTGCGATTACTTGTTTCGGATGTTGCTAGCACGCGTCGTATTTTAATGCAAAACCACGTTCCGGCTCAAGTTAATGAAGTTGTTGCCGTTGAGATTGAGGATAAACCCGGAAGCCTTGCTAAAGTGCTTAAAAATCTTCAAGCAGCCAAAGTGCACGTGATTTATATGTATACTTTTGTAAGATTTTCCTCCGGAAATGCGGTGAACATTTTTCGTTTCAGCGATAATAATAAAGCTGTCAAAATCTTAGAAGAAAAGGGTATTAAACTGTTAGATGCCAAAGCTTTTGGGATTTTAGAAACACAAGGCAACAATTAATTGATGATTGAAAATTAAAGATTGAAGATTGGAAAAAGATAAAACCGACACCCCAATTGAATAAAAACCAATTGGGAGTTATTCGTTATTTATTATTGGTTAATCGTTTAAAAGGAATAATATCCGTTTTTCTATTTCATCAATCATAAATCATCAATCGAAAAGGGGGGTATTTATAATGAACGAGAAATCACAATTTAATCCCCAAACATTTGCAGTTGTTGGCGCAGGCCCTGTGGGATGCATAGTTGCAGCCTTCCTTGCCAAGGGCGGATATGATGTGATCCTTTGCGATGTGTTACCTAAGTTGATCAAGCCGGCCACAGATCCAGGAATCATTATTGAAGGCGCGGAAAACATAAAGCAGATTGTTAAAAGGACATGTACGAATATAGATGATCTTGCTGATATCAAACCAGAAGTAATTTTTATTACTGTCAAAGCCAATGCATTGCCTTTAATTGCTTCAGCCATCCAGGATTTTCTTAAAGAAGGTATGTATGTTGTTAGCTGGCAGAACGGAATTGATACTGAGCTGGAACTTGCAAAGGCTTTAGGAAAGAAACCTGTTACGCGAGCGGTGGTGAATTATGGATGTGGACTTTTAGGGCCGGCTCACGTCCGGATGCCGTTTCACCATCCTCCCCACTATATCCAGGAACTAGATCCGGAATCAAAAGACGCTGCCGTCATTATTGCCGAATCCCT
The DNA here is from genome assembly GCA_964561845.1 of uncultured Desulfobacterales bacterium. GTDB lineage: Bacteria > Desulfobacterota > Desulfobacteria > Desulfobacterales > JAUVVS01 > JAUVVS01. Next base: position 2,640 of record CAZLRK010000023.1, read on the forward strand.
TACCAGATGCGGACTTAAAACCGATCATACGGATCAGATTATCTCCATGGTATGGCGCAAAAGCATCATGAATGCCTGTATGAATCCAGTTTGTGCTGTTACCGGCCTCACCATGGCTCAGGCGATGAATGATCCCATTGTTTTTCAAATCGTAGAAGCTTTGGCAAAAGAATGCATAAAAGTGGCCAGGGCAAATGAGATCGATTTAGGATGGGATTTTTATCCTAATGCTATTGAATATATGCAGAATGCAGGTGATCATAAACCTTCAATGCTTATGGATATTGAAAACAAGCGGATAACGGAGATAGACTTTATAAATGGAAAATTTGTTGAATATGGCGAGCAGGCCGGGATAGAAACACCTTACAACATTACGCTAAGATCCCTGGTGAAAGGACTTGAATCCGGATAGCCGGGTAAATTGAAGCTTACATAATGGAAGAAAAAGTTGCGATTTATAATAAACAATCTGCAAACAGAAATCCGCAAGCTATACCACCTATTTACGTAGGTGTTGATGTAGGGGCGTCAAGGACCAAGGTAGCCATCCTCGATTCAGATAAAAACTTAATTGGCCATGCAGTAAATAAATCTGGAACAAATTTTGCCGATACGGTAGATATTTGTCTTGAATCGTCCCTAAATATGGCAAAAAAGGCCGGGAAAGATATCGCCTACACAATATCAACCGGGTATGGCCGGAAGAATGTTTCGTTTGCAAGGGAAACCAAAACAGAAATTGGTTGCCATGCAAAGGGATGTTACCATTATTTCTCTATTCCCATGAGTATTATTGATATTGGGGGTCAGGACAATAAAGTCATAAAGTTGGATAAGAAGGGAAAACGCACCGGGTTTAAAATGAACCGAAAATGTGCGGCTGGAACCGGTGCATTTTTAGAGGAAATGTGTCCGAGACTTAATATCCCACTTGAAAAAATGAATGAATTGGCATTACAGTCCGAGGATATGGTTAAGCTGGGAAGTTTTTGCACTGTTTTTTCAGCAACAGAGGTTTTAGAGAATATTAGACAGGGAAAGAAGGTGCATGATATTGTGAAAGGCCTTTTTTTCTCTGTGATTAAAAGGGTTCTTGAAATGGATTCTCTAACTGAAAATGTAGTCATGACGGGCGGCGTTGTGGCGCACAATCCATTTCTTGTTAAAATGACGGAAGGGATAATTGGCAGGAAAGTTTTTGTTACTAAATACCCGCAGCTAACGGGCGCCATTGGTGCAGCTCTTTACGCAATGGAAGCTTGAGTTCCAAATACAAAACACTCTCGTAAAAAGGTCGCTTTTTCGACTTTTTACGAGAGCATCAATTTTGGAGGAAATATTATCGCTGAAGCAAAGAAGGTAGTTCGAAAAAAGATAAAGGCTGCCGGTGATTTGAGCAAGTTCATGGCTGATTATTATTATGAACTGGACAATGCATCAAAGACCGGAGAAAAGAAGATTGCATGGTGCACAAGCGTCGGTCCTGCCGAGATCCTCAGGGCCATGGGATTCTTAGTCTACTTCCCTGAAACCCACTCTGCGATGATAGGATCCACGCGCATGGCAACCGACCTAATCCCCAAGGCCAATGCAATAGGTTATTCTCCTGACATCTGTTCATATCTGACTGCGGATATTGGTGCTCACCTGGAGGGAATATCACCTCTTAGAAAGGTATTTAAGGGAATTGAAGGCCCACCGAAACCAGATGTACTTGTGTTTAACACCAACCAATGCAGAGACACTCAAGACTGGTTTAATTGGTATGGGAGGGAATTTAATGCGCCTGTAATTGGAGTTCACACTTATCGAGGGGTTAAGGATGTTACGGAAACCTATATTATTTCCATTGCCAGGCAGATGGAGGAGCTGATTGAACCTCTGGAAAAAATATCCGGCAATAAATTCGATATGGACAAATTTAAGGAAACCATTGCGCTTTCCCGGGAATGTTCCGACCTCTGGAAGAAAGTGCTGGACACGGCTTCTGCGGTTCCTTCCCCGTTGACATTTTTTGATGGAACTACACTCATGGGAGCTGCCGTGGTGGGAAGAGGAACCAAGGCGGCAAATGATTGTTACAAAATATTACTTGCAGAGCTGGAAGAAAGAATTGCAAATAAAGAGGGCGCCGTGGAGGGTGAGTGTTTTAGAATCTATTGGGACGGCATGCCTGTTTGGGGAAGACTCAGGGCTCACTCGGAGCTGTTTTCCGGTCTTAGAACAAATGTGCTGGCTTCGACTTACTGCAACAGCTGGATATTCACTGCTTTAGATCCCGAGGATCCCTTTAATAGCATGGCCAGAGCGTATACAGAGTTGTTTGTCGTAAGATCGGATGACTACAAGGAAAAATATATTAGGGAAATGTTTGATTTCTTCAAGGTTAACGGTGTCATATTTCATGATGCCAAAACCTGCCCCAACAACTCCAATTGTCGCTATGGCATGCCGCAACGACTTGAGGAAGAAACCGGCATTCCCAGTCTGACTATAAACGGAGATCTTAACGATTTAAGGCTTATTTCGGATGAGCAGACCAAAACGAATGTCGAAGCATTTATTGAACAATTGGAAGAGAATATCTCAGACATTCACTAAGGGCTCACTCAAAAATAACTTCACATTTTAGACGCCGATGCATCCCACCCGGCTGCGTTGCGAAAACTCAGAATATCCAGATATGCTAGCGTTTTCGCGCCTTGCCGGCCGGGCGCCTCAACGCCTAAAATTGCGAACTTATTTTTTCGTGAACCCTAAAGGAGGGAATCTATGGCCGGCTGGTTAAATCTGGGTCAAGCACTGAAGGTAAACGCTAAAAAATTTCCAAATACCATTGCATTGAAAGATGAAAATAGAAGCTTCACTTATCCGGAAGTAAATAAAAGGGTAAATAAACTGGCACACAGCCTTCTTTCTTCCGGATTAAAGAAAGGGGACAAGGTTGCGGTGCTGCTGGAAAACAGCATCGAAATTATAGAGGTATATCTGGCTACGGCAAAAACAGGGATTGTAATAGTTCCCATAAACTTTCGTCTGGTTGGCTCCGAAGTAGAGTATATCGCTAACAACTCAGATGCACAGGCGCTTATTGTACATGATGAATTTACTCCTACGATAGATTCAATTAAACATGATCTTAAAAACATAAAACCTGAAAGATATATCGTTGTGGGTGAAAAAAAAGATGGATATTTAGAGTACGAAGCATTTATTCAAGGAGCATCAGAAAGTGAACCGGAAGCTGTTGTAGAACCGGGAGACACATGGATTTTAATCTACACTTCAGGTACTACCGGTAGACCAAAGGGAGTTGTACGCTCTCACGAATCACATATTGCATTTTATCTTATAACTGCGGCGGACTTCGGGTTCAATGATCATGATATATGCATGAATATCATGCCCTTGTGTCACATCAATTCCACTTTTTATACTTTTACTTTCACATATATCGGCGCTTCCGTATATATCCATCCCGCACGGTCCTTCAGGGCAGAGGAAATACTTAAGATTATTGAGAAAGAAAAGATTACATTTATTTCGCTTATTCCAACCCATTACAATCTCATACTTAATGTTTCGGAAGAAGCTAAAAAACATGATGTCAGCTCAATTCGAAAGCTTTTGTGCTCGTCGGCGCCGGTAAGAAAAAAAATGAAAATTGAGATAATGAACTTTTTTCCAGGGGTCGAACTCTATGAAGCATACGGATCTACAGAAGCTGGTGTTGTTACAGTACTTAAACCAGAGGATCAGATGCGGAAATTGGGTTCAATAGGCGTTGAATCTTTGGGAACGGATTTTGTCAAAATACTTGACGAAGAGGGTAAGGAAGTTGGGAAAGGGGAGGTTGGCGAGCTTTACTCCAGGGGGCCCGTGCTTTTTGACGAATATTATAAATTGCCGGAAAAGACCGCAAACTCCTTTAAAGGTGAGTGGTTCAGTGCAGGCGATATGGCCGCCAAAGACGAAGACGGTTTCTACCAAATTGTTGACCGTAAAGACAACATGATAATCACCGGCGGTGAGCATGTCTATCCAAATGAAGTGGAAGAAATCATCGGCAGCCATGAATGTGTGTTTGATTGTGCCGTTATCGGTTTGTCGGATGAAAAATGGGGTGAGAAGGTGATTGCTATCGTAATTCTAAAAGCCGAGGTTGATGAAAAAATTATCATTGACTGTTGCAGAGAAAAAATGGCCGGTTACAAGCGACCCAAGGAGGTTATCTTTATTAAAGAGGAGGAGATGCCAAGAACACCCACAGGGAAAATACTCCACCGTATTTTAAGAGAAAGATTTAGTAAATAATTGAGCAGTCGGGGAGTTTTTCTCTTTTATCTCCAGTTTAAGCGGAATGGATGATTGTCACGAAAAGCATACACTGTCTGAAGGTATTAGGAATCGTTAAGAAAGAAAAGCGTTCTTCTCGAATTTTTTTGAAAAAAGGAAACTGTTCAATAACTAAGTTATTGTTTTAATATGTCATTCACTTTTCTTTCTTTACGAATCCTTATACATGAGTTTGTATGTTATTCGTGACAATTATCCATGGAGCGATTGAATAAAAAAACTCCCCGACCCCTCAAATAATTAATAATCAATTGTTAATTGTGAATAGTTAATGTCTCTTTTTTTAAATTAGCACTTATGACAAAAGAGGGACTTATGAAGAAGTTGGCAATTCTGGTTCAGACACTATCCAAAAAAAGGAGATTAATGAAATGTTAACAAAAGCGTATATCCCGTACAAAGGCTATTACAGTACTCCATTTGCAAGATGGCAGGGGAGCATGGCCAATGAGAATTCCATTATGTTAGGGGCAAATACTTCAAAAAGGTGGCTTGAAGAGAAGAAATGGGACCCTAAGATGTTTGATTATCTTTTTTTAGGCATTACCATAGGCCAGCACTATGTGTTTTATGGCAGTACATGGGCTGCGGCCATGATGGGGGCTACCGGTATTCCCGGTGTTACTCTCATGCAGGCCTGTTCCACCTCGACAACCTGTATTTATCAAGCGAGTGTGGGTGTAGAGGCAGGGTATTTTCAGAATCCTTTTTGTTTAATGGTCGATAGGTGTTCTAACGGCCCACATACGGTTTGGCCAAATCCCACGGGGCCGGGAGGAAAAGTTGAATCAGAAGACTGGGTAATGGATCATTTTAGCCTGGATCCATGGGCCGGTGGGGCCATGATCCAGACAGCAGAAAACGTGGCAAAGGAAGCAGGCATTACCAGGGAAGAATGCGATGCCGTGGCATTAAGACGTTCCGATCAGTATACTGATGCGCTTGCCGATGATCGCGCCTTTCAAAAGCGTTATATGTTCCCTGCAGAAATAAAAGTGTCAAAAAAGAAGACCATTCTTATCGAAGAAGACGAAGGTGTATTGCCAAGTACGAAAGAAGGACTTGCAAAGCTTAGACCGGTTTTGCCGGATGGAGTCCATACGTTTGGCGCTCAAACCCATCCTGCAGATGGAAATGCCGGTATCCTTGTGACGACGCGGGACAAAGCAAAAGAATTGAGTGCAGATCCCGGGATTGAAATTCAAGTGGTATCTTACGGATATTCCAGAGCAAAAAAAGGCTTTATGGCTATGGCTGTGGTTCCCGCGGTGAAAATGGCGTTAGAGAAAGCTAACATCAGCATTAACGATGTGAAAGCTATAAAGACGCACAATCCTTTTGCTTCCAATGATGTTTATCTGGCCCAACAAATGGGCATCGATGTCAATGGTTTCAATAATTATGGAAGTCCAATGGTTTTCGGTCACCCACAGGGACCAACAGCCGGACGGTGTATCATAGAAGGTATTGAAGAGGTTGTAATGTCAGGCGGAGGTTATTTACTTTTTGGAGGATGCGCGGCCGGTGACACAGGCGCAGGTCTTGTGTTAAAAATTGGGTTGTGATATCGATTAAGGCGGTTACTTTTTTAAATAACGGAGTCCTGAGAATTTAGAATTTATTTATTGCTATCTATATTTACTTTTTGTATTATGATATTATAATATAACAAATATTTTCTTTTTGCGACTCAGTACCTTATTTGCTGAGTATTTTTTTAAGTTATACCGAACACAAACGTATAGATTATTTTATACAATTTTAGGAGGGCAACATGAAAATAATGGTATGTTATGATGGATCTAAAGAAGCCAAAGCCGCTTTGGAAATGGCTCAAAAGAATGCAAAACTTTATAATGCAAACATAGATGTGGTGAAAACGATCACCCGGGAAGCGCCGTTAAAACATTCCTTTATCGAAGAGGAGGAATCTAAATTACAAGGGGATGTAAAGGACTTGTTAGGCGAAGGTGATGTTCCATATGAGGTGCAACTCATGGTAACTTCACTTGCTGGTGGAGAAGAACTTGTGAAATATGCAAAGGAAGAGAAAGTGGATCAGATGTATATTGGAATCGTAAAAAAATCAAAGGTGGATAAATTTGTATTTGGTTCAACTGCTCAGTATGTTATTTTACATGCACCATGCCCTGTAGTTACGGTACAAGGATAAAATGATAAAGAAGGCCAAACGCATGGCGTTTGGCCTTTTATTTTAGTTCCTTTACATTGCTTTTTGGTATTACGACTCGAACCACCACCGCTCAGCGCACCTGTTGCCATCCATTTCCCAATTTCCCGCCGGCTTCTCGAATTTCACGTTCTTGTTTGCAGCCTCAATCCAGTTTCCAAACACCGGAATTACGACACCGCCCTCGTCGCGTACAATCCTTTGCATTTCAACGTATAACTCTCTACGTTTATTCTCATCAAGCTCTGCCCGGGCTTCTTTTAGCAGCTTGTTGAAGCGATCGTGTTTCCATAAGGTGTCATTCCATGCTGCATCCTCCGCGTATGCGGTAGAGAACATCCAATCCGCGGTAGCCCGGCCGCTCCAGTAACACATGCACCATGGTTTTTTAATCCATACATTACTCCAATAACCATCATTCGGCTCCACGACTATCTCTATCTTGATACCGGCCTTGGCAGCGTGTTCCCTGTAAAGAACGGCAGCATCAACGGCCCCCTCGAACGCGGCATCGGCGGCATGGAGACTGAACACGTAATTTGACAGCCCGGCCTTCTTCATATGGAATTTGGCCTTGTCAGGGTCGTACTCCCTTTGCGGTAATTCCGAAGCATAATATTTCTGCGTTGGCGCTATTGGATGATCATTGCCTACCGTGCCGTAACCTCGCAAAATTATTTTTACTAAATGTTCGCGATCAATGGCATATTTTAATGCCAGCCTGACGTCATTATTGCTATAGGGCTCCCTGTCCGTGAGCATCGGAATCGAATAATGCTTCATCCCTGTGATGTTTATGATCTGAATGTTTTTTGATCTTCGCAGTAAATGGGTGAGTTTTAGCTCAAACCGGTTCATTGCGTCGATTTGTTTTGTCTCCAGGGCGACGACTCTGGATGTAACATTTGCAATACCGATGGTTTCCACCTCGTCAAAGTGGGCACGTCCTTCTTTCCAATAGTTTGGATTACGTTTGGTTAAGGCTCTGTAGCCGGGTTCATGACTGTCCAATATATAACCGCCTGTGCCGACACCCTTTTCCCAATCGGTTCCCTTTGTGCCGGCAGGTACGATTGTTAAGTGGTAATCACTCATGATATACGGAAAATCTGCGTTGCCTTCTTGCAAAGTAAATACAACCGTTTGCTTGCCGACTGCCTTTATGTCTTTGATAGGATCAACAATGCCCTTGGCGGCGGATTTGGAGTCTTTCCCTCTATGATGATTAATGGAAAACAGTACGTCTTCGGCATTCAGGGTTTTTCCGTTGTGAAATTCTACGTCCTTACGCAGCTTGAAAGTCCATTGAGCAGCATTGGGTGTGGATTCCCAGCTTTCGGCCAGTTCAGGAACGAGGTCGCCACTATGGTCAGTTTCAACCAGACAATTTCTGATTTGCCAATTGATATTCATGGGCATCGCGTCTGGGATGGTTCCGGGATCCAGTGAATCCATGGTTGAGCCTCCGGCCATTCCGAGTCTGAGACGCCCCCCTTTTTTGGGCTTGGCAGCATATGCAGGAGTAGTCAACAATGTCGGAGATATTGAGGATGTGATGCCTAAAGCAGATATACAGGCAAGAAAATTGCGGCGAGTAATTTTCCCTTGACTCAATAAACTTTTAAGCTCTTGAAGTTCTGTCATTATAACTTCTCCCTTTAGATTTTCGTATTTCAAGTCACTGTAGCTTCTCGTATCTCCTTGTCTCCAATCCCTTTTTCTTTTCGCATTTTTAAAACATTGGTGAGCCAATCCGGATCCATCTCCGGCACAGAGGAGAGCAGTAATTCCGTATATTCATGGTATGGAGGGTCAAGGACTTTCTGCTTCACACCCTGTTCAACAATTCTTCCCTGCAGCATGACGACGATCTCATCGGATATCGCTTTAACTGTTGCCAGGTCATGGGTAATAAAAAGATAGGATACCTGCAGTTCGTTTTGTAGATCCTGAAGCAGTTCCAATATACCTTCAGCAACCAGCTGGTCTAATGCCGAAGTCACTTCATCGCAGATAATCAAGGAGGGCTCTGCCGCTAATGCACGGGCGATACAGACCCTCTGCTTTTCACCCCCTGACAGTTCTCCGGGATAACGATCAAAATATTTTTTTGGTGATAATTCGATCATCTCCAGAAGCTCCTTAATTCTATCCTCCTTTTCTTGGCCACCCATTCCAAAGTAGAAAGTAAGAGGACGCCCTATGACTTTACTTACCTTCTGTCTGGGATTGAGAGCCGTATCCGGCATTTGATAAATCATTTGCATTATTTTAAGAGTTTCGCGATCTCGTGCTTTTAAAGCAGGCGGAAGTTCCTTCCCACCATAGGTGACCTTTCCCCTAAGAGGCGGGAGCAGACCGGTTATTACCCTGGCCAGAGTACTTTTGCCGCTTCCTGATTCACCGACTAGCGCGACGGTCCTGGCGCGTCTGACTTTGAGATCAATGTCTTCAAGCACCAGTTCATTTTCTTTTCTTGAATAACTGGCCGATACGTTTTCAACTTCCAGAACAACATCGTGTTCCGTGGCAGAAAGATCCTTTTCCTCTTTAAGTGTACGGACGGAGAGGAGCGCTCTGGTATATTCCTCTTTTGGACTGGCCATCAATTCTCTGGCATTATTTTCTTCCACCAGATTACCGTATCTAAGCACCATGATGCGGTCGGCCAATTGAGCTACTACAGCCAGGTCGTGGGTAATGTAGATGGCTGCCGTGTTAAATTCCCTGGTTATTTTCTTGATGGCTGCCAGAACTTCGATCTGAGTCGTAACATCCAGCGCCGTTGTAGGCTCATCAAATACTATAAGATCAGGTTGGCAGGCCATGGCCATGGCAACCATGGCGCGTTGGAGCTGTCCTCCGGAGACCTGATGGGGATATCGATAACCGATCCCTTCAGGATCCGGCAGCAGGAGACGTCTGTAAATGTCAACGGCTTTTTTTTCTGCTTCTGCAAAATTCATTTTGCCGTGCTGAATAGGTGCTTCTACATACTGTTTGATAAGCCTATGGGCCGGGTTAAATGAGGCTGCCGCGCTTTGGGCAACATAGGAGATACGCACGCCTCTGATCTTTTTTAAGAAATCTTCCGATTGGCCGAAAAGTTCCATGCCGTCAAAAAGAATAGAACCTGAGGAGATTCGGCAGCCACCCCGGGTGTAGTTCATCGAGGCTAGCCCTAAAGTCGATTTTCCCGCTCCGGATTCCCCTATGAAACCGAGAACTTCACCTCTGTCCAGAGTGACATCGAGGCCTTTAATGATAGGCATCCATTGCTCTTTTTCTGAACTAAAGCCTTCTATTTTTATTTTCCTCATTTCAAGTAGATGAGTCATTGTTAACCTACCTCACACATAGTTAATGTTAATCTTTCAATCCGCTGGCGATGTACAAAAACCAGTCAACTATTAAATTGACGCCAACCGTTAAGAATGCGATTGCTCCTGCAGGCCATAGCGGCGTAAGAATGCCGAAGGTGATGGCCCCTGCATTTTCCCGAACCATACCGCCCCAATCCGCCGTAGGAGGCTGAATACCAAGGCCCAGAAAGCTCAGAACGGCGATAAATAAAAATACGAAACAGAAACGTAAACCAAACTCCGCAACCAGCGGCGGCAGCGCATTGGGAAGAATTTCGCTCCGCATTTGCCACCAGATTCCTTCACCGCGAAGTCTCGCCGCTTCAACGTATTCCATGACTGTAATATCCATGGCCACTGCCCGGGACAGACGGTAGACACGGGTGGAATCCAGAAGCGCAATAACCACGATTAAAACGGGAATGGAGGTGCCAAGTACCGATAGAAGCATTAGGGCGAAAATAAGGGTCGGGAAAGCCATTAAGATGTCTACGATACGGCTCAGAATCTGGTCGATCCACCCGCCAAGAACAGCCGCAAAAAATCCGGCAATAATGCCGGTCACAAAGGAAAGCATTGTGATGACAAACGCTATCGCAATAGTGTTGCGGGCGCCGTATAACAATCGTGTGAACATGTCTCGCCCCAAATGGTCGGTTCCAAGTAGATGGTCGCTGCTCGAAGGCAGCCAAATGTCACCAACGACTTCTGTTTCGCCGTAAGGGGAAACAACAGGGGCCAATATCACCGCGGCGAGATTAATCAATACCATTGCGATTCCCACACGAGCGACTAAGGGTGATTTTTTGAGTAATTTTATAAATGCTGCCATCTAATTATTCTCCTTATCTGGGATGCAGCAACCTGGGGTTGCTGAGAATCGACAGGATATCAGCTAAAAGATTAAGCATTACATAGGCAAATGCAAAAATAAGGCCGCTGGCCTGAACAACTGGGATGTCACGCTTTGATACAGAATCAACAAGAAGTTGTCCCAAACCAGGGTATACGAATACCACTTCAACGACTACCACGCCTACAACAAGATAAGCCAGATTAATAGCGACCACATTGATAACAGGTGACAGGGCATTGGGAAATGCATGGAGAACGATAATCCTCATCCGCTTTATGCCTTTTAACGTGGCCATCTCGATAAAAGGACTTGCCAGGATATTAATGATCGCTGCTCTCGTCTGGCGCATCATGTGGGCGGTTACAATAAACGTAAGGGTCAGGCTTGGAAGGATGATCGTATAAATCTTTCGCCAAAAGGGCATTTGATCGTTTATAGTGGCAAGACTTGGAAATAAATTGATCTTCACGGAAAACAGGACGATCAGAATATAGGCAACAAAGAATTCCGGAAAGGAAATGGCGCTGAGCGTGGTCGTGGAAATGCTGCGGTCAAACCAGGTCTCGCGGTAAAGAGCGGCAAGCATCCCGAGGATGATTGCAATGGGTATCGATATGGCTGCGGCCGTGCCTGCTAAAAAGATAGTGTTTTTAAAACGCCAGCCGATTAAATCTTTAATCGGCCGGCCGTTGGCAAGGGAGTTGCCCAGCTCACCTCTAAGAAAATTACCAAGCCATGTAAAATAGCGGACGTGGGGGGGAAGATCCAGCTTCAGTTCCTTGCGAAATGCCGCAACATTTTCAGGTGTGGCCATTTGTCCAAGGACCGCTTCTGCGAGATCTCCTGGAAGCGCCTCTACACCAACGAAAATAAGAACAGAAATAACGATTACAGTCAAAATGCCCAATGCAAGGCGTTTGCCTACCATGGTTATTATATCTAACATTTTCTTCCTACTCTTATATTAATGGGTTGTTGTTTAACCCCTCACCCTAATTCCTTGTAAAGAAAAAGGGTGAGAGGGAAAAATTGAGATATAATCGGAACGTGATAGTAATTGGAGGGTTCCGAATTATTTAAACCACCAGCGCTCCGGCATGCGACAGCCGTCCATCTCCCAGTTACCGGCGATTTTTTTCGGGTATGCCAGCTTCTTGTTTGCACCTATAAGCAGATCCGCAAACATCGGGACCGGGACACCGCCTTCATCTTTTACGATTTTTTGGCATTCATAATACAGTTCACGTCGTTTTGCTTCGTTAAGCTCCGCGCGTGCCGCCATCAACAGTTTATCAAAGCGATCGTGGTGGAAGTGGGAATCGTTCCATGGTGCATCGCCCGAGTAGGAAGTGGAAAACATCCAGTCTTCTGTTGCACGGCCGCTCCAAAAGCATGCGCACCAGGGCTCTTTTAGCCAGACGTTGCTCCAGTAGCCATCTGCAGGCTGCTGGATAACCTGGATATTGATGCCGGCCTTGGCAGCGCTTTCTTTATAAAGAACAGCAGCGTCAATGGCTCCGTCAAATGCCCCTGTTGAAGTATGCAGCTTGAATGTGTGTCCCTGGAGACCGGCTTTCTTGATATGATATTTTGCTTTGTCTGGATCGAACTTTCTCTGCGGCAGTCCGGAAGCATGGTATCGGTTTGCAGGTGAAATGGGATGATCATTTCCAACGGATCCTGCACCGCTCAATATCTTTTTTACCATCTGTTCACGGTCACAGGCAATTTTCAGGGCCAGCCTGACGTCGTTGTTGTCATATGGCGGCACGTCCATATGCATTGGGAATGAATAATGTTTAAACGCTGGTATTTGATGAACCTGAATGCCGGGTGTTCTTTTCAGCAAATGAAGGGTTTTTGTGGAACATCTGTTCATGACGTCGATTTGACCCGTCTTTAAGGCGTTTGTTCGTGAATTAATATCTGAAATACCAAGCAACTCCACCTCATCAAAATGGGCGCGTTCATCCCCTTTCCAGTAGTTGGGGTTTCTTTTGACCAGCGCCCTGACACCCGGTTCATGAGTGACCAAGATGTAGCCGCTGGTGCCGATGCCTTTTTCAAATTCGGCGCCCTTGGTTCCGGTAGGTTGAATCGTAAGGTGATAGTCACTCATGATAAAGGGAAAGTCGGCGTTACCGCCTTTTAGATAGAATACCACAGTTGACTTGCCGTCCGCCTTTACGTCCTTGATGGGAAGCACAATACCTTTGGCCGCCGATTTTGAATCTTCTCCCCGATGATGATTGATGGACTCGACCACATCCTGTGAATCAAGGGTTTTCCCGTTGTGAAATTCAACACCCGGGCGAAGTTTGAAGTACCATATGGAAGCATCGGGCGAGGATTCCCAGCTTACGGCCAGTTCGGGAACGGGATTAGCGTCGGCATCAACTTCCACCAGGCAATTCCTGACTGCCCAGTTGAGGGTCATTGGCATTGTGTCCGGTATCTGACCTGGATCCAGGGAGTCGGTCGTAGATCCTCCGCCCAAGGCCATTCTGAGCCGTCCCCCTTTTTTAGGTTTCGCAGCATGTGCAGGGCTTGACAGCAAAGCGGGAGACACCGCGGCCGCTAGGCCCAACGCAGACACGCGCGCTATAAACTCACGGCGGGTAATTTTTCCATCCTTAAATAAACCTTCCAGTTCTTTTAATTCTGCCATAGTTACCTCCTTCTTTTTGTGGCCAAAGATTAACCGGGCCAGCGATTAATTATAAAAAAACAGCTGATATTATTACTTATAATCGAACATAGTGAATTTATTACTATAATTTTAATAGGATGTCAAGGGTTAAATTGTTCTAGTTTCGCACATCACTGGATTACCGTCTTAGCAGGAATGACAGCATAAGATATCACCTCTCACAAAAACTCATTTCCTCTCTACAATTGTGAGTTAAACACTATGTTGATTTCTTTTTACTGCAAATTAAGGGTACAAAACTTGAATAAAATTAAAAGAATCCTGTGCAATGTCGATTTTTTTTGATATAGCTTGCCTGCAATAGTAGAGAAAGAAATGTAAAGACGTGTTTGTATATTCAAAGGTCTCATACTACAGTATAAAAAATTAATTGGAAATCAGGAAGCAGATAGCAAATGGAAAAGAAGAATTCTCAAAAATATTCAATCTTCAAGCTTTTAATATCCTATGAACATACCATTATGGCAATACTTGGTGTTCTTGTGGGGCTTGCCGGAGGTTTTGGAGCGGTTGGTTTTCGCCATCTTATAAACTTTATTCAGTCAATCTCCTATGGATCTGTAGCCGATTTACTTGATGCGGTTAAAGAGATTCCATGGTATTCAAAGGTGTGGATTCCTGCACTTGGCGGGTTGGTGGTTGGCCCCCTTGTTTACTTCTTTGCCAGGGAAGCCAAAGGACACGGTGTGCCTGAAGTGATGGAAGCCGTTGCCTTAAAAGGCGGAGTAATAAGAAAGCGGATTGTTTTAATAAAGTCTCTGGCTTCAGCCATTTGTATCGGCACCGGTGGCTCAGTTGGAAGGGAAGGACCGATTGTTCAAATAGGATCAGCTATTGGATCGACAATAGGTCAACTGCTTAAGGTGTCGGGTGATCGAATGAGAACCTTAGTCGGTTGCGGCGCCGCTGCAGGCATTGCTGCTACATTCAATTCCCCGATAGCAGGCTGCATGTTTTCCCTTGAGATTATTCTGGGTGATTTTGGTCTTGCCACATTCAGCCCGATTGTTATCTCATCAGTTACAGCTACGGCCATTTCTCGTCATTTTCTGGGGGATGTTCCTGCATTTATTGTTCCTGCTTATGAACTTGTCAGTGCCTGGGAATTTCCCCTATATGCTATGCTGGGTCTTTTATGTGCATTAGTAGCAGTGACTTTTACCAGAGTGCTTTATCTGCTGGAGGATACCTTTGATGACATAAAGTTTCCCGAATATCTAAAAGCTGTCATTGGAGGTTTGATTATAGGGGTAACGGCGCTTCTTTTTCCTCATATATTAGGAGTAGGTTACGGTGCCATCGATTTGTCTCTTGCACAAATGATTCCCTGGTGGTTTATGTTCCTTTTGATTCTCTGCAAAATCTTGGCTACATCTATTACCATAGGTTCCGGTGGTTCCGGCGGTATTTTTGCACCGTCGTTATTTCTAGGAGCTATGACAGGGGGATTTTTTGGAACGGTGATTCACCAATTATTTCCAGGAGTGACTGCTTCTCCCGGAGCTTACAGTATTGTCGGAATGGGAGCAATTGTAAGCGCAACTACTCACGGCCCTTTAACTGCGATATTGATGCTCTTTGAGATGACCGGTGATTATAAAATTATTCTACCACTTATGATTACATGTATAATTAGCACTCTGGCGGGTGGCCGGCTGTTAAAGGAATCTATCTATACTTTAAAATTGATAAGGAGAGGAGTGGATATAAGGGCCGGAAAAGAGGTTAATGTTTTAAGGTCGATATCCGTAAAAGATGTGCTGAATCCCAACGTGGAAACCCTGCGGGAAAATTTAAATATGGGGAAACTTTTCGAAAAAATATCAAAAAGTAATCACAACAGCTTCCCTGTTTTAGACGAAGAGGGTGAACTGACGGGTATTCTATCATTTATTGATTATTCTGATGCAGTCTTTGATGAACATTTAAAAGATCTGGTAGTGGTCAAAGAGCTTGCCACTCATAATGTTATTACTGTATCACTCGATGAAAGCCTCTATGATGCTTTTGAAAAAATCACGCTAAAGGATCATTCTATTTTACCTGTTGTGTCTCCGAATAATCCCAAACAATTGGTGGGAATTGTAACACGCAGAGATATTATTGGTGCATATAATAAGGCTGTAATTAAAAAATCGCTCTTAAACGAATAGACGGCAAGCGTCAGTACCATTATTTAAGGATAAACTCCATCTTCACCGAGCCTATTTCAATGGTATCGAACTCTTTGAGTAAGACGGATTCTTTTACAGCCTCATTGTTGACCTTGGGCTTGGTCATTCCCTCTACGTAGCTTAAATGATAACCCTGGGGCCTCCTACTTATGGTAGCTGCTATCTTTCCTACCATCATGCCACTAACCTTTATGTCTGCGCTTTTGTCTTTTCCGATTTTTATAATTTTCTTGGTAAGCTCTATTTCTCCTTCTCCGCCGGCTAAAAAAGTTAAAACACCGATGGATTCCTTTTTTTTCATGGCAGTTTCCAGATCCGGCACACTCTTGGACAGTAAGTTCCTATGCGCTTCGGTGTCCATAACCATGGTCTGATCCATTGTGCCTGAAGCAACTTTTTCAAACTGTTTTTCACCCTCTATGTAATTAAACATTAGAGTATGTTTGCCAATCGTTATAACATCGTTACTTTCCAGCCAGTGAGAAGTGACTTGTAGATCATTTACAAAACACCCGTTTTTACTCTTTAAATCAGTTAGAAGATAACCATCTTCCATCCCATCTATTTTAGCGTGTCGCCCGGATACAGCTAGATTTTCAATAACTATATTGTTTTTATCCAATCTGCCGATAGTTATAGACTGTCCCTCCTTGATGTTATACTCTCCAATCTTGCTGTCTTTGAATTTTAATGTCAGTACTGGCATCGCTAACTCCTCTTTTTAATAAAATATCATATTAAAAGTAAGCTAAATATTCAATTAAAGATACGTGAAATTAGCCCTAATAGCCCACCTTTTTTATTTCTTATTTTTTTTACCTTTATTACAATAACAGTTATATTGTCTTTTCCACCACGCTCGTTAGCTAGATCAACAAGTGATCTACAGGCTTTTTCAGGTCGTTCACTTATTACTACATCGCAGATTTCATCTGGGGAAACCATATCAGTTAAACCATCGGAACTGATGACCAGGATATCGTCTTTAAAGCACGGAGTTTCGAATATATCCGGTTTAACTGTCTTGCTAACCCCCATTGCCTGGGTGAGCATGTGTGCGTATTCCCTACCCAGGCTCTTTGCTCCCTCAGGATTTAGTGCTTCATGCTCGGCCAGTACGGTGTGTGGAACGGAGATTAGTTCTATGTTTTCGTTATGCACCAGAAAGATGGGGCTATCGCCCACATTGGCAGATATGAAAGTTTTATCATCGAAATAGACTGCCGAAACTGTAGCTCCCATACCACGGTATGCATCATTACTATTTGAAACTCCCCAAACTCCCTTGTTGGCCAGATGAATGCCGGAAATCAACCGGTTGGCTTTTTTGGAAAGAGTCTCATCGGAGTCAGTCAACTTCTCTACATCATTGCCCTTTTTGAATCGTTTAATATAGTCCCTCAAGGTTTCAACGACGATTTCACTGGCAACCTCACCTGCCTTGTGTCCGCCCATACCATCGGAAACTACATAAAGTTTCTGATCATCATCAAGGAATAGGGCGTCTTCATTTCCTTTCCTTTTTTGGCCTACATCGGTAATACCTGAAGTTTCAACGACAACCATATTATTAAACCTAAGCTTTTTCTCTCAATCTTGATATACAAGTAAAATGTTTCAAGGTCAAGTATTTCTATTATTATTTTTTCAACTATTCCGCCGTATCCTAACCTTTCTTTTTTGTTATAGCGGCGTCGATCTTTGCTCCTATTCCTCTTAAATGATCTCTCATCTTTGAAGCCTGTTGGTAACGCTCTTCACGATTTTTTTTAAGAGAATTGTCTAATATGCTTATGATTGGTTTTGGTATTTTCGGATTAAATTTTCTAGGATCCGGGTGAGGCACGTTCATTATTTGGTTCATGAGTGCCGCAGGATTATCTGCGTGAAATGGCAGCTCGCCGGTCAAAAGCTGAAAGAACATGACTCCTAATGAGAAAATGTCCGACCTTCCGTCTACTTTTTCGCCGGAAAACTGCTCAGGAGACATATAAAATGGTGTTCCCTTGACAACACCTGTTTGGGTCTGGGAAGTGGCGGTGATTCTGGCAATGCCAAAGTCGGTTATCTTCACGACGCCACTATTTAAAAGCATTATATTTGCAGGTTTTATGTCCCGATGGACGATCCCCTGTTGGTGAGCGTAATCAAGGCCGTCAGCAACGTCGGCTATATACCCGATAACCTTGCGCATGGGAAAGAGGTCGTCCTTTTTTGTGTATTTTTCTAAATCATCTCCATCTAAAAGCTCCATGGCAATGAAAGCAAGATCCTGCTCATCACCGGCGTCGTATATCGTTACGATGTTTGGATGTGATAGAGTCCCGGCACTTTCCGCCTCCCGAAAGAAATTCTTCTTTAACTTCTCCGCTTCTTCAGGCTCGAAGTCATCTCCAAATCGGAAAGTCTTGATAGCAGTGGTCCTGTTGATCCGCGGATCTTTACCTAGATAGACTATCCCCATGGCGCCTTTGCCCAGTTGTTTTATTACCTCATACCTACCAAGGGTAGGACGAGTATCTGTGGCGGTAGCCATAAGATCCTCGCCTTTACCGCCGCCAAAAATATCTTCTCCGAACACTAACGTTTCACCGGCCTGCATTAATTTTGATTTTCTTTCACTGACATCTTTGTACTTACTGTCGTGTTCTTCTATGTATTCATAGACGGCTGCAGCTTGATTAAATTGTCGCTTTTTTTCATAATCCTTTGCAAGAGTGTAAAGGATATCTTTGATTTCTTTGTTTACCGGGACACGACGAAATTTATCAAAAGCCATATCCAGCATTCCCTGGCTTTGAAATGAGAGTCCAAGCATCCGATTCGTCTCGGCAGATTCTCCTTCTACCTTCTCTTTGCCTGTTTCGGTTATGAAGTATTTGATACTTATTACACCGATATAGCCTAAAATAAGTTCCATAAGAGGGTAGGTTATCCGGATCCAGAGATCTTTTGAGACGAAAAAGTAGGTTGAGCCCCCAATAAACACAATGAGGAGCAGAATAAATAAAATGCTGGCAATCATGGCTTTTAACCTGGGGAAAATAAAAGTGATCAAAAGACCTACAAAGAGTATCATTAAAAGTTCTGCGGTGAAATCCCATGATGGCTGTTCGATAAATTGTTTATTAAGGATTGTCCAGATGGTGTTTGCAGTAAGCTCTCCAAGCGGCAAGGTGGCATCGATAGGTGTACTAAGAGGATTCATGATCCCTGCAGCCGAGGGACTTACTAAAACAATTTTGTTATTAAAAACACGTGAAGGAACCTTTTCATTGATGACATCAAAAAATGAGTAGCTTTTAAAAGAGCCTCGTGGTCCTTTAAAACTGACTAACAATTCTGTGCCCCAGGTCCTGGAATTTCAAGGGAGCCCAAGTAAATGGTTGAGCCAAGATCGGCCTGAATTTTGTCAAAAGGAATATTTAGATAGTTAGCTGCCAATCTTATGGTATAGGAGGGAATAAAAAGGCCGTTGTATTCATACAAGGAACGTTCCCGCCTAACCGTTCCATCCATGTCGTATGCAAGGTTGATATGGCCAATACCATCTGAATTGTCCAAAAAAGCAGGAATAGGTAAAACAATTTCATTGGCCTGTGCCCACGCCATACCTTCAGCGCTTTGAATATTTTGGATGGCATGAATATTTACGGCTTCATCGGTTTCTGATGTTTCTTCGGCGGCAATTGCCGACTCCTTAAAAAAAACCGGAAGAATAACATTGCCCGCCTCTTTGATTGACTCTGCCAGTATTTTATCGTTATCCAATCTTTCTTGAGAGGCGCTCATTTCATTAAGGAAAGTAAGTCCTATATCGCCGGAATCGCTTAACAGGGTTTCGGTAAAAAGTTTCTCTAGATTCTCAATTTCCTTTAAACCAAGATTCTTTTCAGGCTCACTTAAGATTATATTGAGTCCGATGACTTTAGGCTTGCCCTTATTTATTTTTTTGATGCCTTCGGTCAAAAGAGATCGAGGCCATGGCCAACGTCCCAATTTTTCTATGGAGTCTTCGTCTATGTCCACCAAGGCAATACTACTTTGGCTTTCAGGGTCACCCCTTAAATTCATTTTGATATCATAGAGTTTGTATTCTAAAGAGTCTAGAAATTCCACACGAAAGAATCCTATTCCCAAGAAAAGAATAGTAATACACAATCCCAGAAGAAATGTCGGATGTTTTTTTAGAATACTCATCTAAGTTCACCTTTTAAATTTTAATAGATTTAACCGGGCCCCGATAGCGGGATCTACGCCCCAGTGAAATGGTTTGTAAATTTCACGGGGTAAACTTCGCTTTGACAGGCAAAATTGAGCATTTTTCAAAGGCATCATTATTTCGATATGTTATAAATATTATCAAAATATGAGATTTACCTTATAATAAAAAGTTTTATAGGTCAAGTATTTATACTATTTTTCAAGTATGATCCATTTAAAAATAATCATGCGTCATGCTTGGTATTGTTAGTCGGTATTTGCATTTCTATTAATTATGTGCTAAATAAATAACTTCCAAAAATTTTGAGACTTTGTTTGGTGAAAGAATACGCTTCTCAGGAGGAATAACTTATGAACCAGTGGAAATGGTTAACATTGTTGATTATTGTACTCTTCTCTGTTCCTGTATCAGCTGAATTTTATAAATTCATAGATGAAGATGGTAATGTTCAATTTACAGATGACTTAACAAAGGTTCCGATAAATCAGCGTGAGGGTGTTAATAAATATATCGAATCCCGAACTGATGCTGAAGATGTGAAAGATAATCTACAAGGTGAAAAAAAAGAAAAGCAGATAGGGGATGAAGAAAAAAAAGTAATACAACCTGTAAGTACCGATCTTTTTAGGATAAAAAAGGAACTTGATGCAAAAAAGAAGGAATTGGATGAAGAATATGCTTCCCTGTTGAAAGAAAAAGAAAAAATCGAGGAAAACATTAAAAAATTAAAAACAAATGAAGAAATCAAAAAATCCAATGAAAATGTGAAGTTATTTAACGAAAAAATAAAAAAATATGAAGAAAAGAGAAGAGTATACGATGCGGAAGTAAAAGCATATAATGCTAAAAATGCTGAAGCGAGAAAGCAAAGGGTTTTTGTAAATGAGTAAAGATATTTTCCGAACCGGTTAAATCCACTAAATAAGGAGGTTAAGATATGTCATCAACAGATATTGAGAAGGCCCTTGAGATAGGACGTCCGCCAAATATAGTAAAGCTTTTTCCTAATTCAAAAGCATTGATAGTAAGTGGAAAATTCATTGACGCTGCAATGCTTAAAAAAGGTAAGGCCATTTCGATGGCTGCAAATGGTAGAAACAGCTTTGTGATACAAGGCGCCCTACAAGCGGCCCAGAGAGCAAACTCAGTTATCATAATAGAAATTGCAAAATCAGAGGGTGGCGGCAATGCTTATTGCGCCGTTAATTACTGGAATATTGCCAGACTTGTAGATGATTTCTGTAATGAGCTAAATATCACAATTCCAGTGGCTATACATGCCGACCATTATGGAATCAAGAAACAAGAAGATGTAGATGATGCAAAGATTGAGATTCCAACCTTATTTGAAGCCGGGATGACATCTATTGCCATAGATGCATCGCATATGCCGGATGATAAAAACCTGCTGGCCAATATCGAGCTGTATCCTTTTATTCCTAAATGGGCAGGACTTGAAACTGAAATTGGTGAGATTAAAGGGAAGTTAGGACTTTCAACTGTCGACGAAGCTCTGTTTCTTATTCAGGGTCTTAATGCTCATGATATTTTTCCCGACTGGATCGCTTTAAATAATGGCACGACACATGGTATTGAAGCAAGTGATCAGGGGATACAGATTGATTTGACAACCGAGATCCATGAGGCATTGGGAAAATACAAAATTTCAGGCGCCCAGCATGGCACATCCGGGAACAATTCGGGCAGGTTAAGAGAAATAGCTGCAAAAACAAGAACGACAAAGGCAAATGTTGCCACAGCCCTCCAGATGATTTCCTGGGGACTTGAGGTAAACGACTACGGGAATGCCATACTAGATGATAACGGGAACTTTATTAAGATTAAAGATAAAGGCATTACAGAAAAGATGTGGGTGGAAATGGTCGCCCATGCCGAATCGGCCGGCTTAAAAGGTGGAAATTACAAGAAGCTAAATCTTTCCTTTGAAAACAAACTGCTTGGGCAACCCAAAGAGATTAGAGAAAGAATGGTTAAAAGGGTTGAAGAATTCATCTACAATATGCTTATAAATGTATTCAACGGAAAGGATACCGCACCACTGGCTATTGAAGCAATTCTAAAGGCAGGATCACATGATCCTGGGTCTAAGGGAGATAGGGTTGAAAATCCTGAAGATTGGACTCCGGAAAAAATCTCTGAACGGGCTACTTTATTAACCACAGATAAAGGAGAAGAAGGAGATTTCGACGATTAATTACCTGCAAGATTCAGGAACTATACTACTTGGTTACCCTTCGAGATGGCAAATCAAAGAATGGTCATTTAAGTACAGACATCGTCAAATAGTTGAGTAGTTAAGTGGTTGAGTAGGAAAAGATTACAAATTAAATTAATATGTTAATATTTGCAAACAGATTATTCCTAATTTCCTTAAAATGACGGTTATTTAAATAATTACAACTATTTAACCACTCAACCAATCGACCACTTAACGAAGTCTTTGGAGTTGAGAATGTTTGATAAATTAATTGAAGACATGAAGAAGGCTATCCTGGAATTAAGGCAATGGCCAAAGAATGAAGTTCAAATATTTCACCATAATGATTCCGATGGGCTAAGTTCAGGGGCAATACTCACCAGAGCCTTTGAAAGAGAAGGTTATGCGGTTCATCGTTTCTGCCTGGAGAAGCCTTATCCGGCAGTGTTGAGAAAGATTTATGAACAGGAAGGAAGTATTATCATATTTACGGATTTTGCCGGTAGAATTGCGCCTATGCTCTCAGAACTGAACAGGGGAAGAAATTTGACTCTGATTTTGGATCACCACGTTGCCGAGGCCGCTACAGATTCTAAAGTTCTTAACCTCGATCCTGACCTCTACGGGCTTAAAGGCGACTTGGATATTACCGCCTCGACAACCTGTTACCATTTTGCTTTGACAATGGATCAAGCCAATAAAGACATGGCATACATCGCAGCCATCGGGGCGGTGGGAGACAGGTTTTTTGTGGATGGCCGGCTTGTAAGTAAGAATCGTGAGGTCATAATAGAAGCAGTTCAACAGGATAAGATGGAGATAAGAGAACATGAAAACGGAGAAAGTTATTTTTTAAAGTCCGGCGAAAACATGATACCGTGTGATGAATTGGGTGATTATCTTGATACATTGGGAGCGGCGGGGTTTTATAAAAAAGGACCTGATATGGGAATCAGAGTTTGCCTTGAAGGAACTTCAGCAGAATCAGATCAGATGGTTGATGAGTTAAGAGCAATACAAAACAGGGCTTTTGATGAAGAAATCAAAAGGATTCGAGGAGTTGCTTTGAAAAAGACGCCTCACATCCAGTGGTTTCATGTGGAAAATCGATTTTCTCCAATGGGTGTAAAGATGATCGGTGCTTTCTGTGATGAAATTAAAGACACGGCAGATATTGATCCTAAAAGATACCTTGCAGGATTTCAGATAATTCCCGATAAAATTCCAGGATTTGGTCCCATCGAATTAAATGAGGTGAAAATTTCCATGCGCGTTTCAGCCCATATGGAAGAGGAAATCAGGGCGAGAAAAATAATAGGACTTGATGTTTTGCTTCCGGAAGCGACAAATAAACTGGGAGGATTTTCTGACGCCTGCCACACCTTGACCGCCGCAACTACAGTTTCTATTGGCAAGGAGGAAGAACTGATTGCGGAAATGGAGAAAATTCTTAATAAATAAAGTAACAAATCATGTAATAGTTTGGTAACGCTCAAAAGTTATGGCATAACCGATTGTCAAACTTAATTAAGTCCATTTAACAATCTGTCCGGTAATGCCAATTTCCGAAAGACGATATCAATTTACTTTGGAGAAGGTGACCAAATATTTGGGATTTAACAAACAGCACCTCTAACACCAGAGCTTATGTGGCACAAATCCCAAATATTTAGTCACTGTGAATCTCATATGGTTTTAACTGTGATCTCGCCTTTCGGAAACAGGCATTACCTTTGTAGATTATAAACGCTTACGAAAAAATGCCATAATTTTTGAATGTTACCAATTGTTAACAGAACGAAAAATATTTGAAAGGATAACATGATGAAAAAAATATCATGTCAATCCTGTTAATCCTGTCAAAAAATAGATGAAAGGAAAACATCATGGGTACTGGAACAGGTTTTGGGAAAACGATATTTGTGGGAGATCAATTTGTTTTAAAGGAAGTTCCGGCTATTGTCGCCGCACTTCCTTATGAAACAGTGGCAGAGGTGGAAAGGATCGACGGTGACGGTTGGATACTGGAAGACAATCGTTCTGAAGTTCCGGGGTATAAAGAAAAGAAAAAAAAAGATCAGGTTGGCTCAATCAATAGAATCCTCGATGTTATGAAAATCGATGTCAAAAAAACTCCCATCAAGATCACTTACGGAGGAACACTATTGGCAGGAAGCGGCACCGGCGCCAGCGCTGCAAGCTGCGTTTCTCTGGCAAGGGCGTTGAATGAAGAATTCAGTCTGGATTTTTCAATTGAGGCAATCAACAATGTGGGGTGGGAAGGGGAATTTGCCTACCATGGTATTCCGAGCGGTGTTGACAATACAGCTTCAACTTACGGGGGAATTATCTTTTACCGGATAAAAAATGATCAAAAAATTTTTGAGAAAATACAAATCAAAAAACCATTTGAAGTGGTTTTGGCTAACAGCGGCATAACAGCCGATACAAAGCTTATGGATACTATTGGTGAGCGGAATGAAAAAGAGGATTTTGAACTTTTTTCATCAAGGCTCAATACCATCAAAGAACAGGCTCACGAAATGAAACAGGCGCTTGAGTCCTATGACCTTAAGCGCGTGGGAGAACTCATGGTTGAAAATCACAAAGTTGTGAAAGAAATAGGATATTCCCACGAAATACTCGATTACATGTGCGATCTGGGCCTTAAAAAAGGTGCCCTGGGAACGAAAGTAACAGGCGGAGGAATGGGAGGCTATATGGTTTCTTTAACACCGGGTAAAGAACTTCAGGAAACCGTTGCATCAACATTCGAAAAGGAGGGGTATAAGGTTGTTCGGGCAATTATCGGCGGTGATCGGTAAGATGAAAGCCCTGGTAAAAGATAAAGCTGAACCCGGCCTTTGGCTCAAAAATGTGCCGGCGCCCGATGTAGGCATTAACGATGTCATGATCAAAATTCATAAGACCGCGATCTGTGGCACGGATGTTCACATTTACAACTGGAACGAATGGGCCCAAAAGACCATTCCGGTTCCCATGCATATCGGACACGAGTTTGTGGGCAAGGTAGAAGAAGTCGGTGATAACGTCCATGATTTTAAGCCGGGAGATCTTGTTTCGGGGGAAGGACATCTGGTCTGCGGGCGATGCCGAAACTGCCTGGCCGGGCGCAGACACCTCTGCATGAATACCAGTGGCGTTGGCGTCAACCGGCCGGGTGCTTTTGCCGAATACTTATGCATCCCTGTTACAAATGTATGGTATTGCGACCCGAATATATCCATGGATCTTCTGTCTTGTTTCGATCCGCTGGGTAACGCTACGCATACCACGCTCTCATTTGATGTGTTGGGTGAGGATGTCCTGATTACCGGTGCGGGGCCGATAGGCTGCATGGCCGTAGCCGTTACAAGACACGCAGGAGCGCGCTACGTTGTAATAACGGACGTGAATCCTTATCGTCTGGAGTTGGCAAAAAAAATGGGTGCAACAATGACTCTGGATGTGCGTCATGGAAAAATCGAGGATGCTCAGAAAAAGTTGGGTATGAAAGAAGGGTTTGATGTTGGCCTGGAAATGTCAGGGAATCCCGAGGCACTCCGGTCGATGCTGCCAAACATGTGTCATGGCGCTAAAATTGCGCTCTTAGGGATTATACCTCGGGATACCGTTATCGATTGGGATCTTGTTGTCTTTAACGGCCTTACCATCAAAGGTATATATGGACGTGAAATGTATGAAACCTGGTATAAGATGACTGCCATGATCCAGAGCGGTTTGGACATTACTCCGGTTATCACTCATCATTTCCATTACACTGAATACAAAAAGGCTTTTGAAGTTATGAGTTCGGGTCAATCCGGCAAGGTAATTATGGAGTGGATATAGTTATGAACGATTACTCCGAACCCTTACACCGCGAGAATCCAAGTATTCCTTAATTTCTGAAATTGTATAGGTGCCATAGTGGACCATTGAGGCAATAAGTGCAGCGTCTGCTTTTCCCTTTGTAAGGACATCGTAAAGGTGTTCGGGCTTTCCTGCGCCACCCGATGCGATAACAGGGATATCAACATTTTTCGAAATCATAGAGGTCAGCCGCAGTTCATAACCATCCTTTGTGCCGTCAGAATCTATAGAGTTCAAACATATTTCACCTGCTCCAAGATTTTGGGCTTTGATTGCCCATTCAAGAGCATCGATTCCCATATACGTTCTTCCTCCGTTTATCACGATTTCGTAGCCCGAAGGGATTTTATCTCTTTTTCCCACATATTTTACGTCCATACCAAGAACTATACACTGACTTCCAAAAGCCTTAGCTCCTTTTGAAATTATTTCGGGATTTTTAACGGCAGCGGTATTAACACTTACTTTTTCAGCGCCTGCCAATAAGGTCTTTCGCATGTCATCAACAGTACGTATCCCTCCACCTACAGAGAAGGGTATGAAGATTGTTCTGGCTACACTTTTTACCACTTCTATCATGATATCTCTTTTTTCATGAGATGCAGTGATGTCGTAAAATACAATTTCATCTGCACCGGCTTCATAATAAAAATGGGCCATCTCAACCGGGTCACCGATATCAATGTTATTTTTGAACTTTATACCTTTTGTTGTTTTCCCTTCTCTGACGTCGAGACAGGGTATGATTCGTTTGCTGAGCATTGTTGTTTGTTATCCGTTATTTGTTATTTGTTTTAGGTTAAAGATTATATCACTTTTGATATAATTACAGAATCTAAGTTATTGGTTATTCATTATGAAAATTGATGCCGCAAACTAATAACAAATAACAAATAACTATTAACTCTTCCGGCTTGTCCGGCTTAAGGTTCCCATTCACAGAAATTTTTCAGCAAAGTAAGTCCCGGTTTTCCGCTTTTTTCAGTATGAAATTGTGTGGCAATAATATTTTTTAACCCGATAATAGACGCAAAAGACATTCCGTAATCTGTTGTTCCTATAACATGCTTTGAATCATCCGGATCCGGATAAAATCCATGAACAAAATAAAATTCATCATCTTGATTAATGCCGGAAAGGACGGGGTGTTTACTTTTGATGTTTATACTATTCCAACCCATATGGGGAATCTTTAACGGGTTTCCATCTTCAGATTTAATTGCATTGGGAAAGGCACGAACATATCCATTAATAAGCCCAAGACACCGAGTATTATCTTCATCACTATGACTAAGTATAATTTGAGTGCCTAAACAGATGCCAAGTATCGGTTTGCCAGTTACAAAAGCATCTTTGATTGCAGAGTCAAGACCAAAGTGTTTTAAGCTGTGCATAGCTGAACCGGCAGCGCCCACACCTGGAAAGATTATACGTTCAGCTTTTGTTATTTCTGATTTCTCATTTGTAACAATACACTGAAAACCTAAATAGGACACGGCACGTTTGACACTTGTAAGATTGCCTGCGTTGTAGTCTATGATTGCGATCATGGTTTTGTTATCTGTTATTTGTTATCTGTTATTAGTTATCAGCTATTTGATGAATTCATAAGACATTATCCCAATAACGAATAACAAATAACGATTAACATGTTTCCAGCTTTTTAGCTGCCTCCCATAACATATTCATTTCACTGTAAGAAAGAGATTCAAGATTATTTCCTTTTGCTGAAATTATTTTTTCCATATGTTTAAAACGATTCTCAAACTTTTTTGTGGAAGCAGACAGGGCTGTTTCGGGATGGATATGAATAAAACGTGCTACATTTACAAGCGTAAAAAGAATATCACCGAATTCAAGGGCAACTTTATTTTGAACTTCTTTTGTTTGATTTGTTTTTGCTAATTCGTATTTTAATTCAGACAATTCTTCTTCAACTTTCTGTATGACACTGGAGATATCATTCCAGTCGAATCCCGTTCTGGCGGCCCGTTCTGAGATTCTATAAGCGCGCATCAAAGCAGGGAGTTTGGTAGGTACTGAATCAAGAACAGACTTATTTCTAACATGGTTTTTTTCTTTCATTTTAATTTCATGCCAACTTTGCCGAACTTTATCAGCACTGTCGGCATGATCATTGCCAAAAACATGGGGATGACGACGAACCATTTTTTTTCTGTTTGTTTCGGCGACTTCATTAATATCGAAATGCCCCATGTCTTCAAATATCTTTGCAATAAACAAAATATGAAAAAGCACGTCCCCGAGTTCTTCACAGATTTCATCGGGACTGCCCGAATCAATAGCGTCGATTAGCTCGTATATTTCTTCTACCAGATAAACGGCAATAGTTCGGCTAGTCTGCTTCTTATCCCATGGGCATCCATTTTTCCCTCTTAAAGTCTCAACTAACCTATTTAAGGAATCTATCCCTGAAGTTTGATTATTTAGTGAAGCTTCCAAGCTTTTCTATATTCCTCTATTTTAGCGATAAATTCACGTTTCATGTCTTTGGATACAACTTTGGACATATTTGCTGATATTGATGCTATGATTGGAGAAAAAAGGGAATTTTTAATAAGAGGTGTATTTTTTGGAAGGAAGGCGGTAAAGATCAACATAAGCACGGATACAATTAGTATACCCTTAATAGTACCGAATGCAGCTCCGCAAATACGATCAACCCAACCTAAAAAGGCAATATTTAACAGATATTTGATTATTATACCTATAATACTTATAATAATAAAAACCCCACAAAAAATAATGAGAAAACTCAATATATTTAGGTAAGAAGTATTTGATATCCAGTTTGAAAAGAGTTTGCCGACGTTTATATAATAATTATATGCAGCATAGAAACCTGCAAATACACCAACAATAGAGGAAAGTTCTTTTATAAGCCCCCTGAAAATGCCCCTTACAAGGCAATATCCTAAAATAATTATACATACGATATCAAAAAGATTCATAATGTTCTTTATACAGGGTTCATAAGCTGGTAACCTTTAAAAGTTACAGCATAACAGGTTATAAAAAAACCATTTACGTAAAAAAGTGGTAAAAATATTATAAAAGTTGCAAGTTAAGTCAAAAACAAGTATTCATAAATTATAAAATGTATCAGACAGTTGAATTAACAAAGCAAATATTTCGAGTCAAGGTATTTTTAGTTTTCTTTAAGTTAGGTTAAAATTGTCGTTTGCAATA
>CAZLRK010000024.1:0-31615 GCA_964561845.1 uncultured Desulfobacterales bacterium
TTTAATAGAATATGTTGCATTCGGATTTACGCTGGGTCAGGAGCCCTGAAATTGTTTAATCAATGTATATAGCGGAGGTACGTATGGGAAATATTCTCGATATCTGTGAAAAAGCCCTGCATGGCCCGATAATGAAAGAAGAGGACTTCGACCGGAAATTAATGACGGTTGCAATGAATTTAGACCAGGAAAGTGGTGTGAAATACGACCCGGAAAATCCGGTCTCAAGTGATGATGATGCAGCCGATCGCATTTTTGCAGCTGGTAAAAAACTTGTTGAAGAAACAGGAGTTTACTGCCTGGATACCGCTCGTGTCATGGAGTTTAACCAAAAAGAAATCGATGAGGCTGTACGAAATGCTCCGGTTCGTGTCAAAGCCGGCCAGGGGATCGACAGAAAATATTTTGGCATGCGGATGCCGGATGACCACAAGTGGCCCTGGTTCCAGGTCGGGTCGGGAATCGTTTCCTCAAAACCCGCATATGCTTCCAACATCGTTGAAGGTTATGCATCTATTCCCGAGGTCAACTCCATCCAGATCCCAAGTTTGTCCAGTATCCGGGGCATACCGATTTCCGCCGGTGCGCCAACAGAGTTCTATGCAGGTGTTCTCGGGTTAAAGACCGCCCTGGATGCCTTGCAGAGGGCCGGCAGGCCAGGACTTCCAATTTTCAATCTGCATCCGACCACAGCGGTTGCCGTGACCAATATCGCCGCCAGTGCACCTCAGTTCGGTAGCCGTCTTACCGATGCATGGTTGTGCGGGAGTATGGCGGAAATGAAAATCAACTACGACACCCTGAACAAAGTAGCCTATCTTCACGCCTCAGGTGCAAATGTTGCGGCAGAATCCGGTCCTATGCTGGGCGGGTTTGCAGGAGGACCTGTAGGTTTCGCAATTTTATGTTCAGCATACTTGATCATGGGTCAACTGGTCCACAAGGGGCACCTCCAACTCAATTTTCCCATTCATTTTATGCACTCGTGCTCCAGCACCAGAGACGTTCTCTGGGGAGTTTCCATCGCGATACAGGCCTCAAGCAGGAATATAAAAGTTCCTGTACTCTGGGGCCCATACTGTGGGGCCGGACCAAATACCAAAATGTACATGTACGAAGCGGCCGCAATATATTTGGCCTGGGTCACCTCCGGTGCTCCCTGTGTCAACCAACCCCACCCAGCAAAGGCAGTCAAGGTCGATGGCATTACCCCTTTGGAGGCCAAATTCTGTATAGAAGTAGGAAAGGCGGCATCCCAACTGACAAGGGAAAAGGCAAATGATTTAGTGTCTCGTCTATTGCAGAAATACGAATCCGATATCAACAATCCGCCGGGAGGAGACTGTTATTACGAGTGTCACAATGCACAAACTGGCAAGCCAAATGAGAACTATGTAATATTGGTGGATGAAGTGAAGGAAGAATTGAGCACCATGGGTGTTCCAATTGCTTGAGTACAAGGTTATCAATAATAAGTGGGCAGATGGGATAATTCATGGAGGCGTAAGCTATTCTTAAAAGGGAAAAAGAAATGACAAATCTGGGAAATATTAAATTAAGGACCTTAAGGGATGTTGCATATGAGAGCATCAAGGAATCAATTATGAAACACGACCTGATGCCTGGTGAAACACTAACCATCACCAACCTTTCCGCAATGCTTGGTATTAGTCCCACGCCGGTGAGGGAGGCAGTTGTCCGTCTGTCCAACGAAGGCATCCTGGACTATGAGGCCAACAAGCGCGTCAA
Organism: uncultured Desulfobacterales bacterium; assembly: GCA_964561845.1. Taxonomy (GTDB): domain Bacteria; phylum Desulfobacterota; class Desulfobacteria; order Desulfobacterales; family JAUVVS01; genus JAUVVS01. Next base: position 1,750 of record CAZLRK010000024.1, read on the forward strand.
GGTCAGCCAGATCGATATTAAGGATGTAAATGAAATATATGAGGCCAGGCGACTGATAGAAATCTATATCTCAAAGAAGTTTGTATCGAATTTAAAGAAAATCAAAGGCCTGAAAAAGAAGCTCGAGGAACTTAAAGAGGAAACGAGTAGCTTGATACAAACGAAACAAAAAGCGGAACAATACGCCAGTATTGATCTGAAACTTCACGAACTGTTCCTTGACATGATGGGAGACGGAATCCTAAAGGAACTTTTCTACATTCTTGGAGATAAGTCTTTAAGGATTCGAACTCTCGTAGAAGCGATCAATAAGGATAGGAAAATTTCCAGCGAAGTTCTGCAAAATGGTGCACGTGAGCATCTGACCATTATTGAGGCACTACTAAGTGAAAATGAGGACCAGGTCCAGGAGGCTATGGATGTGCATCTCATCAACAGCGAAAAACGAACGCTTCAATACCTTGATGATTATTTTAACGCGCTTTAAAAATGCGATGCCTTGTAAATGAAGGGTATTTTTAGAAAACAACCACAAAGTTTTATTTTGTGAGCAAAAGTGATCCAAAACAAACAGATAAATGGAGGGATTCAATGGATAAAATCCAGCTATTGGAAAACTTACGTCAGATGGTCATTCAAGGCCAGATGGACACTATAAAGGAAAGGAGTAGTCAAGCATTAGACAGCGGCATAGAACCACTGGAAATTATTGAAAACGGCATTTCAAAGGGGATGGAAGTCGTCGGCAAAAGATTTGAATCAGGCGAAGCCTTTCTGCCTGAATTGCTTCGGGCGGCTGACGCTTTCTCGATGGCAATGGAGATAGTCTCCTCGGCACTCGATGCGAGTAAGAAGGATGTAAAAAAAATCGGAAAAGTTTTACTGGCTACCGTTAAAGGAGACGTCCACAATCTGGGAAAAAATATACTGGCAAAGGTACTGGAGACCAAGAGTTTTGAAGTAATCGATATAGGCGTTGATCAAGCCACGCTGACGATCATTGAAGCGGCCCAAAAGAATGATGTAGATGTCATTGGTCTTTCGGCGGTTATGACAACCACGATGCCCTACCAAAAAGAAGTAATAGATACACTGGTTGAATTGAAGCTTAGGGATCAATTCATAGTAATGGTTGGTGGTGGACCCGTCAGCCAGGATTGGGCAGATGAAATTAATGCCGACGGGTATGGAGAAACTGCGATGCACGCCGTTTCAATTGCAACACAGAAAATCAAATCCAAGAAGGTGACTGCGTAATTTGATGATATTGAAACCATTCCAAAAACGGGAAGAGTTGATCGGCATTGTCGGGGGAGTGGGACCATATGCCGGGTTGGATCTGAACCGTAAAATTTTTGACCACACCCTGGCTGGGATTGATCAGGAACATCTGCCGGTACTTCTGGCCTCTTTTTCTCCAACAATCAATGACCGGACAAGATACCTGTTGCAAAGCGATGTAGAAAATCCTGCCAGAAGCCTGTTTCAGGTTATCACATTACTGGATTCGGCGGGTGCAACAGTGGCCGGTATCCCGTGCAATACCGCTCATGCAGATCCGATTTTTTCAAAACTGGTGGAAATGATTCATGAGGACAATCTGCAAATCAAGCTTTTAAATATGATTTCGGAAGTTACCGCGGAGATACAATCCAATTTCGGGAATAACACGCTGATCGCTGTACTTAGTACGTTGGGAACCTATAAAACCGACCTCTACAAGACATATTTAAACAAGGCGGAAATACCGAATGTTCAGCCGGATTATGGTTTGGCAAAAGAAATTCACTCGGCCATATATCATCCGATCTATGGTATAAAGACTCGGTCGAATCCAGTCTCGGAAGAGGCCCGTAAGATAGTCAAATCCGCAGTGAGTGAATTTAAAAACCGGGGAGCCGGTGCTGTGATTCTGGGATGTACCGAATTGCCGCTTGCGCTTCCACTTGATTCACTGGATGGAATAAGTCTCATCGATCCAACAACCATTCTTGCCCGTGCCCTGATTAGGAACACCTATCCTGAAAAATTGAAACCACTTGCCGTCGGATAAGCAGTCGTTTTAAAAAGGTCAATATATAATGAATAATGGCTTCCCAATATGGGATCAAAAAACGCAAAGGCGAATTCATAATGAAACACTCAAGGCCATTGACGCTGCCTATAAAAAAGCCATCGAAATCACTGAAACCCATAAACCCAAGGCGCTTCCGGATGGTGCTAAAGAAGCAATATCCGATGTTGTTAGGTATTATGAGGCCGAGTGACTGAAAACGCCGGATAATTTAAAAACGGGGGATTATGACATCATGAAGAAGATAGATATCAATTGTGACATGGGGGAAAGTTATGGTCGTTTTACGCTGGGGATGGATGAAGAGGTCATCCGCTATATCAGTTCAGCAAATGTGGGATGCGGCTTCCATGGAGGTGATCCCCATGTTATGCGTAAAACCGTGATTCTCGCGAAAGAGAATGGAGTGGGAATCGGTGCTCACCCTGGATTGCCCGATTTGTTGGGATTCGGTCGTCGCCATATGGATATAACGCCTCAAGAACTGGAAGATTTTTTTGTTTACCAAATCGGCGCCCTGAAGGGTTTCTGCGATGCTGCGGGCGTCAAACTGCAACATGTTAAGGCCCATGGTGTCCTGAGTGGCTTGGCCGAAAGGGATGAGAAGATGGCGGAGGCCATATGCCGGGCCATTCGCATGATCGACAAACAGATCATCTGGCTGACATACTCCGGCACCAAAACAAGGCCGATTGCCGAATCCATGGGGCTGCAATTGATCGAGGAATTCTATGCGGATCGGGCCTACAATGCAGATATTCTGCTTGTCCCCAGGAATCAGACGGGTGCGGTTATTCATGATGTGACGGAGATTCAGAGACGAATCCTCCAACTAGTCAAAGAGGGCACCATAACCACAATCGACGGGCAGGTGTTGGAAATGCCCTGTCAATCAATCGCCGTGCATGGAGATTCCCCTGGAGCCTTGGACATGGTTCGCAAGATTCGGTCAGCCCTTGAATCAAACCATGTGCAGATCAAGCCCATGAGCCAGTTAATAGGTTGAATGATGTCTGAGCACAATATCAGCCGTCCGTTAATCAGAACTTTGGGTGAGGACTCGGTGTTGGTCGAGTTCGAAGCAGAGATCAATCTTGAAACCAACCGCAAGGCAAGACGCCTGGTTTATGGCTTAGAACGAGCCAATCTACCCGGCCTGAAGATTGCGATACCGGCCTATCGTTCGGTGATGGTTTATTTTAATCCATTTATCACCACGGCAAAGCAAATCATACGCATGGTCGAAACGATCTCTTTCGACCTCACACGGCTGGAAGACCCACCGGTTCGACTGTTTAAATTGCCAACCGTATATGGCGGAAAATACGGTCCGGATTTAGATCGCGTCGTCGATATGACCGGATTGTCTCCGGCTGAGGTAATTAAGACCTGCTCCACCGTAAGACTTCCGGTTTATTTTCTGGGATTCATCTGTTCCCAAGCATACCTGGGCGGCGTACCCGAAATGATTTGGGTTCCGCGCCACGATAATCCCCGGCCACTGGTTGCTGGTGGGTCATTTGGCATCGCCGGTCCTCAGGCTAATATTCTGGCAGTCGACTCACCGTCAGGCTTGAATTATCTTGGTCGAACTTTTGTAAAGGTTTTCGTTCCCTCAACATTTCCGCCGACGGCTTTTCGACCCGGTGATCAGGTTCAATGTTCGGCAGCCAGCGAGAGTGAAGCCGTGGCGGCAGGTAATAAAGCAATGGAGGAGTTCATTGAGTAGCTTTGAAGTTATTAGTCCGGGTTTTCTGACAACCTACCAGGATTTGGGTCGGCCGGACATGCTTAAGTTCGCTCTGCCGCCCTCGGGAGCAATGGACGAGACCTCTTTGCGCCTTGCCAATTTGCTTGTTAAAAACCATGAAAACGCAGCTGTTCTGGAGACAACGGCCATGGGACTCACCGCAAAGGTTCTTGATCAAGCATTGATAGCCGTCACCGGCGCGGACCTCGGTCTGGAGGTGAACGGAGACTCCGCCCCGATGTGGACCGTGCTCAAACTTGAGTCAGATGATGTACTGCGGTTCACGAATAAAAGAAAGGGATTGCGGGCTTACCTTGCAATCGCCGGTGGGATCGATGCTCCCATAATCCTTGGGTCCAGGTCGGTCTATCTCCGAGGTGGAATAGGGATGGCTCTTAAAAAGGGCGACCTAATTCGGTCCCTACCACTTGAAAATCAAACACCGCATGTTGGAAGAAGCCTGACAGATGAATTTCAGCCCGCCTTGGACTTGACCGAACCTATCCGGGTTTTGCTGGGGCCCCAATTTGATTATTTCACCCGAAAAGGTCAAAAAACTTTTACCGAATCGGAGTATTACATCTCGCCCATTTCCGATCGGCAAGGCTGCCGGACTGAAGGCCCGAGCATCGAGAGGGCCCGAGGTCCCGATATCATCACGGATCCCATTCCCCTGGGCAGTATCCAGGTACCAGGAAATGGACTGCCCATCATTCTTCTTAAAGATGCTCAGGTTACAGGCGGCTATGCCAAAATCGGTCTTGTGGCCCGGGTGGATTTAGACCGGGTCGGTCAATTATCTCCCGGAGATAAAATCAGTTTCGAGTTGATCAGCCGAGAGGAAGCCCTCGAGTTGCTAAAAAGTCAAGCCCAATTACTCGACAAGGCCCGGGAGACCCTCAGCGATGGAAACGGTTAGGACTAACAAATTCTATCTGGGAAGAGAACTGGCGGATGAATACCGAAGCCGGAATCATTAATATCCCCTGCTAAATTCAATCACATGTTGAAGCGGCCTTTTTTCCACAAACCGCCGATAATTTTCAGTAAAAATTTTAATAATATCCCTGGGAAAGCTCGTTGCTGCATAATGAGGAGTGATAATGACATTGGGCATTGACCAAAGGGGGCTTTCTTGAGGGAGGGGTTCTTTTTCGAATACATCTAAAATCGCTCCGCCAATGAGCTTTTCCTCCAGAGCCCTTATCAGCGATTTCTCATCGACAACACTTCCACGACCTACATTAATCAACACCGCGGAATTCTTCATAGTCCGAAAAACATCATAATCAAACAAGTGAAAAGTCTTTGAAGTATTCGGAAGCGTGATTACAATATAATCCGGTTTAGCAAGAAATTCCTTAAAGTCAGCATCGATAAAAAGCTTATCCACTTCAGATACCTCTTCATAAATGCGCTTATAACCCCATACCTTCATGCCAAAACTTCTGGCGATCCTGGCGATATGCCTGCCGATGGAGCCCAGACCGCAGATACCCATGAGTCTACTGCCAAGGACCTCAAACGGTATTTGTTTCCAAACCTTGTCTTTTTGATTTTCATAAACTTTAAAAATTTTTCTTTCCAGGGCTAAAATATAGGCAAAAACATATTCGCTTATCTGAGGCCCAAAAACTCCCTTGACACCTGTAAGGACGTAATCAGTTCGTTTATCAGGACTAAGGAGAGCATCTGCCCCTGCCCATGTGGATTGAAGCCACTGTAGCCTTTTTGCCGCTTCCAAAACAGGCTCAACGCGAACCGGTTCACCCAAAATAATATTACAGTCCTCAAGATACTTCTTTGCTTCCTCGACAGTATCGCAGGCAAAGAAATCAAGATCCTGAAAATCAAGCTCCTTTATCATTTCTGCATATATCTTTGAATCTTCAGATAGTATTAAAAGTCTATTTCTCTCTTTCATGTTGTTCATCCTCCGATTTGCCGATATCATTAAAAATTAAACAACCTTTGGAGCTTGATAGTTCTAATTGTTTTCATGAGTCTAAATTAATACGATAACAGTTTACCACACAAAAACAATAATTGATAGAATAGAAGAGACCTTTGAAAAATGTTCAATTTTGTTCAAGTTCAAGGCAGGCGAAAATTTTAACCACAGGCATACATTGAGTATTTCGAGGATTAAAATTTGAGCCTAACACAGAAATTGGGCAAAAGGGGGCGTTTTTCAAAGGTCTCTAGAAATGATAGAAATCAACTCACTTACATTGATCTGAAATAAACCGATTGTTGACAAATTCGTAATGGTTAAGCTATTTTTTAGACAGGATTAACAACTTGTTAAAAGGAGAAAAAAATAAAAAATACGGCTGATATTGTAATCATTGGGGGGGGCATTATTGGTGTCAGCATTGCGTACTATCTGGGAAAGATGGGAGCAAAAAATGTCCGTCTTTTTGAAAAGGATCAAATTTGCGAAGGATCTACAGGGCTTTGTGCCGGTGGGATTCGAAGGCAATGGTCTACTCCGGTCAATATGCAATTTGCTTTAAAGGCTTTTGAAGTATTTAAAAATTTTAAAGATGAATTCGGTGTTGACCCCAAGTTTCATAAAGTCGGATACCTTTTTCTGGCTACTAGCCGGGAAGAACTGGATCTCTTTCAAAAGAGCATCAAACTCCAGAATAGTTTTGGTGTGCCGTCCCAGTTCCTTACCTGCGATAAAATCCGGAAGGAATGGCCATTTCTGAACACAGAAGATGTCAAGGGCGGGGCTTTTTGTGATACTGATGGATATGCAGGGCCTCACGAAGTAACATATGCCATTGCCAAAGGGGCCAAACGATACGGGGTCAAAATTCATGTGCAATCGGAGGTAACTGCCATTGAAGTGAGAAGGGATCGTATTGTATCGGTCTCCACAAAAGAGGGGCGGGTTGAGACGCCCATTGTCGTCAATGCAGCAGGCCCTTATGCGGCCAATGTCGGAAAAATCGCAGGCGTTAAAATACCGGTAAAACCGATCCGCCGTCAGCTCTTCGTAACAGACCCGTTTAAAAAGATTCCACCCTCCGTTCCTCTCACCATTGACCATAAGAAAAACTTTTATTTTCGTCGGGAGGGAGAATTGATCCTCTTATCCGGTCCCCAGGATAAAGAGCCCAGTTTCAACTTGAAAACAGATTTTAATTCCGTGGTTGAAACGGCGGAAAAAGCCATGTACAGGGTTCCGGTTTTTAAAGAGACAAACATAGCCAGTGGCTGGGGCGGGCTTTACGAAATATCGCCTGATAATCATGCCATTTTAGGTAAGGTCCCGGAGCTCGAAGGGTTGATACTGGCAAACGGCTTCAGTGGCCATGGCTTTCAACACGGGCCGGCGGCAGGCATGGTCATTGCCGAACTTATCTTAAAAGGAAAGGCAGAGACCATAGACATAGAACCCCTGGCGCCAACTCGATTTAAAGCAGGGAAAACCATAAAAGAACCGCTTACCGCATTTAAGGATTAATGTTATCCTATGATGTCAGTGCCACGATTTCTTCGGGCGTTTTATCAGCTATCCCAAGCTTTTCAAGGGTATACCCTTTTGAAATATAATCAACATCATGTAGCTCCGAAGCCAAACTGATACACAATTCGGTAACCGGCACTTCCACCGCCACTAGTTTCGCCAGTTGTGAAGCAGGGACATGAAGATACGGAACATCTTCGGTTATATAGCGACTCTCTACGCTATGCCCGACGATATTTTTATAGGGGCTTTCAGGACTGTTCACAAATTCATAGTATGTTTTGGAATTATTACTTCCGTAATACATTTTCAACTGATCCAAAGTGGGCATTAGTTTCAGTGAGAACTGCTTACCAACGGTCAGACGTTCTTCATCAATCTGCATCATTTTTTCCGAGATAAGCGGCGTAACACCGTCCATATAGTGCCTGAATGTTTTTGGATTTTTTTCGATGTCGCCATAATTTAAAAGAACCGGGAGAGGATGGAGAGTCTGATTAGCATTATCAAGATCCACTTCCAGAAGGTTTTCACAGGAAATAAAATTGATACTACCTTTAAAAATGTCATTCATAATACTAATCACTTCCGGGTTGTTGTGATTCGGAGAAGTGGCAATTTTCATCTGAAACTTTTTTTTATGTATCATTACAATGTTGTGTGAACTAATCCGGCAAGCCCAGGGGAGTGTGGATGTTTCAGAAATTGTGATCTTTCTTTTTATACCGTTGTCAAGCATCATCTTTTTTAGAAGCAGTCCCCCATAGTTTCCAGGCACAAGGATAACGTGCAGACCGTCTTTAAGTTCAGGAATTAATTTTTCAAATATTGGTTTTTGCGCAAAAGAAGGGACAACGATTAGAATAACTTTCGCATCTTTTACGGCTTCTCCAATATCCATTGTTGCTCCGCTCAGTTTCCCGCCTGCTGTAATATCTCCCTTTAAAAACATCTCCTTCTCAGTCCTTATTTTCAGATAATCCTCCGTCTCCTCCAAAGGTTCATACATAACAACAGGGTATCCCTTTTCGGCAATTTGCCCGCAAAAAGCTCTTCCGCCGTTGCCACTGCCAAGAACGGCAAATTTTAATTTGCTTGTCATTACAATTACCCTCCTTTAAATGTAAATCTTGACATAATTAGCCTATGCCCTTTGGCGGAAATACTGTTCCCAAAGTTGTGACATGTATGTCCGGCCGGCTTCTATGTTAAATAGAAATGGGACATTCTCTCGTCTGGCGGCACTTACCGCTGTCTGTGCCCTTACAAGACCATTTTCCAATGAAGACCCTTTTTCTAATCCAAGATAGTCCGCAGCCACAATTCCTGCCACACGCCCCTGAGCTTCAGCAACCCGGGCTCCCTCCACACCCGTGATGCTCCCGGCAACGAACAGACCTGGAACAGGAGTTTTAAATCCTGCACTATGCAGAGGCGCCCATCCGCCCAGATCTGATACATGTACTAAGGGACATCCGGCTATTTGTACGAGTTCGGTAAGCGGATAAAGGCCGGCAGAAGTAACCACTGCATCTACTTGCCATGTTTGAGTGTTCCATGGATTTATTTTGCCTTTCTCCATCAAAGGAGCGACCTTTATTTGTTCTACACGATCAACTCCTTCAATGGCCAGAGCTCTATGTTTCAGCATTAAAGGGAAATTGCCTGTCGTGATTCCGTTTCTAGGGAAATACCTGGCTGCGGATATAGCCATGCAACCGGCAATTTTGCCCATAAGAAAAAGAAAAATGGATGGTGCATAATGAGAAACATGGGCTAAGACGTTGATAGCTTCTCGGGTCGTAGTTACACCGTACTGAAGTCCGTTTGAAGGAGGAAGCAAAACCCCTTTAACATCAACACCGATAGCAGCCATCAATTGGGCTACTGAGACGGCTAAAGGATCAATTCCGATAACAACTACGCGTCGACCCGGCAGGACCTGCTGAACATTAATCAAGGTCTGAGCAGCCCCGGCCGTAATAACCCCCGGAAGAGTCCAGCCCGGTAAAGGTAGCGGGTTCTGTGCGGCACCAGTAGCAATCAGTACAGACTGTGCTTCAAAGCCTGTGGGAAGCCTATCCTCTTTTTGGGCTGGATTTGTGGGAGTCACTCCCACAAACCAGCCAGACGAAACAGTCCAGACGGAAGCCCCGCATATTATTTTAACACCGGCATGTATAGCTTCTCCAGAAAGCCGTTTAGCTTTCTGTGCACCGTTGACCCATCCGGGACGAGTTCTGAAAAAGCGTTTTGGTTCCTGATGAATCTGGCCGGCCAGACGCCCTCCTGGAATAAGTCCCTCATCCAGTACAATCACCTGCCCCCCACGGCGAGAAATTTCGATGGCAGCAGTTAATCCTGCTGGACCGGCCCCGATAACGATTAAGTCGACCCGTTCAACGGTCACAGCTATCTCCTTTTTCATGCCGCTCTTTCTTCAGTGAAATTCTCATGCCTCCCCATACAAATGTGAGACATGATCTCACGTCTTCAACTCCGTCCACGGTTACTCGACATTCATAGCAATGACCTATACCGCAGTACATTCCTCTTTCCGAGCAAGTTTTTTCATCGTTGCGCAAAGAAAGAATTCCGTTTGCCCAAAGCACAGCAGCCAGGCTCTCTCCTTCAAGTGCAGTTATAGGTAGGTCATCAATAAATATTGTTACCTTATTTCTTTTCCTCAAATCATTATTCAAAACAGGGTGCGACGTAAGGCGTAACGCATCTGTCATTACTTATCCTCCTTTGTCCTGCTATTATTGAAGCGCGAAATACTGAAATGGTTGAGCATTTCTGGCCATTTGCCTGATGTTAAGTAATCGGCAATCAACGATCCCACACCAGGCCCCAGCGCGAAACCGTGTCCTGAAAAGCCTGTTGCCAGGATGAGACCTTCAATACCGGTCACCGGCCCCAAGATTTGCATTTCGTCAATGCAGAACGCCTCAATACCCACCCATGCTCGAACGACCGGAACACTTGCAAGCGAAGGAAACAATCTGACAGCTATTTGGGCGCTCTTGGCCATACTCCCTGGATTTAAACGGGTCCTATAAGTATCAAGTTCAGCGTGCCCTGGCCATCCTCCGCCAATGACGAATCCACCGGAAGGAACCTGTTTAAGACTTATACCGTGGCCAACCCATGCAAGTACTTGATTAAGGGTATGGGAACGGCTAACTGTTACCATCATCTGAAGACCAAACGGCCGAATGGGAAGTTCAACACCCACAGCCGCGGCAATCGGTTTGCTCCATGCCCCTGCAGCCAAGACGACGTTCTGGCAGGGTATATCTCCCTTTAATGTCCTGACAGCGATGATCCGGTCATTCTCGGTCACCAGGCTTTTGACCGGGCAATGCCACTTCACTTTGGCTCCCAGACGTCTGGCTGCCACAACCAAAGCATTGATGGTTCGCATGGGATCGGCGTGGCCGTCAAGTGGACAATAGCTGCCCGCCAGCATAAGAGGTGAGAGGCCGGGTATCATTTCTTTCATATCCGATCCATAAATCATTTTTATGTCAAGCCCCAGGGATTGCTCACGTGCTACCCTCTCTTCAAGGTGGGGGATGTGGGACTCGTCATCAGTGACCATTGTCATCCCGTCCTGTCTATAATGGAGATCTGCGCCCAGTTCCTCTTCCAAATCCTTCCAAAACTTGATGGCATAAAGAGCCAGGGGTATTTCAACCGTGACCCGTCCTTGATGGCGTATTCCTCCGGCAGTAGCAGATGATGCAATACCGCTGGCATTACAACCTTTACCATCAATAAGTGTCACGTCCACTCCTGACTTACTCAGATAGTAGGCTGTCGATGCGCCAATAATCCCTGCGCCGATCACCACGACATCATTTCTTTTCATTATACTCGACTATCTTCTTAGACTTATTTGGGTAAAATTTATGATGCTATGATGTTTTTTAAACCCACTTCAAATAAGCATTATAAAAATTCTCATCAATTTTTATTCAAGATTCAGATCGTAACATGACAACACTGATCGGCCCGGCAGGCTCCTCGAACTCGTCGGCTGAGGCTGCCAGCGCGCCCATAAGTACTCCCCGCACGGGAGGTCGTGACTTATATAGCTCTGTTCCCTGGGGTATCCGGGCCTCGAATGCCAGTATCATTTCGACAAGGCATGCACAGGTTCGACCCTGGCAGGATCCCATGCCTGCCCGAGTCACCTTTTTTACCTGATTTACGGTGCCTGCATCTGAATGATGGAGAGACAACCTGATCTCACCCAGAGTAATACCTTCGCATCGGCAAACTATAAGATCATCGTCAAATCGTTCCGGGTTGGATTTCTCTGACACAATCAACTCCTTTATTAGGTGTAATCAATAGAGATGACAGGCCGCAAAGTGCCCCGGCTTTATCTCTTTCAGTGGCGGCTCATCCACTTCACAGACATTCATAACCTCCTTGCAACGTGTCTGAAATCGACAGCCTGGCGGTGGGTCGATGGGTTGTGAAACTTCCCCTCGAATGTTCGGAATTGGTCTCTTGTATGCAGGGTCTGGAATGGGCACTGCCGAAATAAGAGCCCTGGCATAAGGATGAAGTGGATCGGTTATGACATCCTTGGTTGGAGCAAGCTCCATGGTTGTACCCAGGTACATGATCATCAAACGCTCTGAAATGTTAGATAAGATAGAGAGATCGTGAGAAACATAGATGCACGTAAAATTCATTCGTTCCGACAGATCTCTGATAAGGTCCAATATCCCGGCCCGAATGGAAACATCCAACATGGATAATGGTTCGTCAGCTATCACCAGTTCAGGCTCCAAAACCAGAGCAGAGGCGATACCAACCCGTTGCCTTTCTCCTCCGGACATTTGGTGGGGATAGCGATCTTTATATTCCTCGGGTTTTAGCCCTGTCAACTCTAGCGTTTTAAAAACCCTCTGGCTGATCTCGTGTTTGTCACCGATGTTTAGTGCTCGTAAAGGTTCTGCCACCATATCAAAGACCGTAAAGCGAGGATTTAACGACTCATATGGGTCCTGAAAAATAATCTGAACCTGTTGCCGATATTCTTTGAGTTCGCTCTTGGTCATCTGCGAGATATCCTTATCCTTGTAACGTATCGTGCCGCCGGTAGGTTCTCTTAGCTTGGCGATAGCCAGGCAGGCCGTAGATTTGCCGCAACCGGATTCACCTGCCAGCCCCATGATTTCTCCTGGCTTCATGCTAAAGGTCACACCATCGACCGCTTTTATCACACTTGGTTTCTTTCCACCCACCAGTTTGGCTACTAAGCTCGGATTGATATAGAAATACTGTTTTAATTCGTTTACATCGAGAATTGCCATGTCTTTTTGTCTCCTGCCAGTTTACGAAATTCTTCCACATTATCGGTGCGGATGCAATGCACAAAGTGATCCGGCTTGATCTCCAAATCAGGCGGTTTCGTTTCTTTGCATGCCTCAATGGCAAAGGGACACCGAAAAGCAAAGACACATCCGGGTATATCCTCTATCAGGTTTGGTGGAGAACCGGGAATGGAAATCAATTCGCGTTCAAGGGCACGAATACTTGGGAATGCGTTTTTAAGACCAAGGGTATAGGGATGATAAGGCTCGTTGAACAGCTCCATTGCATCGGCCTGTTCCATAATCCGGCCGGCATACATGATCCCTATGCGGTCGCTCATCTCGGCAATGACCGAGATATCATGGGTAATCAGTAATATGGATGCTGCGGATTTTTGTCTTATTTCTTTCAGCTCCCGCAGAATACGCTCCTGAACCAGGACGTCCAGGCCCGTGGTCGGTTCGTCCATGATTATAAGTCCCGGATCCAGGGCCAGGGACATGGCTATCATGGCTCGCTGGCGCATGCCACCGCTGAATTCGTGGGGGTAGTTACGAGTCAGGGCCGGTTGTAATCCCACTCCCTTAAATAATTTTTCAGTCCTATCTATAGCTTCGCTCTTGCCCATATCCGAATGTGTCTGGATAGCCTCTACTATCTGATTACCCACCCGGTAAACCGGGTTAAGCGAGTTCATGGCACTCTGGGGAACCAGTGAGATTTCTCTCCATAGTATCTGGTCACGGTATTCTTTGTCCGACAAAGACAGCAGGTCTTGATCTCTGAATAACAACTCATCGGCCGAAACAACAGCAGTTTCGGGAATCAAGCGCATGATGGTTCTGATGAGCGTGGACTTGCCGCAACCCGACTCACCTGCCAACCCAAAGACCTCGTCTTCTTTGATATACAGTGAAACCCCATCCACTGCTTTAACCATGCCACTGGTAATGTTATAATGTGTTCTCAAATTTTTTATATTTAGTAACATTTTAACTTTCCTTACCGTTGTTTGAGCCGTGGATTTGCTACCTCCTCATACGCTCTGCTGACAAAAACAAGTGCACTGACCATGAGTACGATACATATTGAAGGCGGAGCGAACCACCACCAGGCTGTTCTGATTTTCCCGGAAATCCAGAGATTATAAAGCATCCCACCCCAGCTGAGGTTGTTCGGATCACCGAAACCCAAAAAACTTGCACCGGCTTCAGCCAGGACTGACCAGGCGATATTGAATGCCGTATACAGTAATAACAAGGGAAGAATATTGGGCATAATATGCCCGTAAATGATCCGGGTATTGCTGCAGCCCCTTGCCTTAGCCGCTAAAATAAATTGTCTCTGTTTAATAGCAAGGGTTTGAGCCCGGATAACACGGGCAGAGGTTCGCCATACAATACAACAGATTGCAATGATCACAAACCAAAAACTTCTGCCAAACAACGAAATAAGAACTATCAAGAAAGGCAGGAAAGGCATACCGTAAATAATATCAGTAAAACGCATCAGTATCTCGTCCAGCTTGCCGCCATAGTAGCCCGAGAGAAGTCCCATGTTGGCTCCGATTAGTATTGAAATCAGCCCGGATACAAGACCTATGAGAACCGTGGTGCGGGTGGCAAAGAGCATCTGGCTCAGGATATCACGGCCCATTGCCGTTGTTCCCATTAAAAACTCCAATGACGGTTGTCTCATTATGGCCAACTTGCCTCCTGCATCCCGTAATGTGTCCCAGGGTTGATGGGGTGCGAGAAGGGGAGCGAAAAGGCCTGTCAAACAGAAAAATAAGATGATCACCGCCCCGAAGATGCCAAAACGGTGACTCATGATAATCTGGTACTGGGCCAATAAAAATTCTTTGATCGTTTCCAGCTTCATGCTATCCGGTCTCCATATTATTATTTTTTATTCTATTAAAGCTCTTACATCTTCAGGAGCCATTCCTGCAATCCCCAAATCTTTAACCGTCAATCCATCGGCAAAGTAATCCGTGCCTAACATGGTCGAAGCTACCTGGATAACTGCATCGATGTTGGGTGTGGGCACTTTCCACATACTCCCGATTGCCGACCAGGGGGCCAACCCAAAGGGCAAGTCCTCACTTATGTAACGTGTGTCAACGGACGAAGGCGCAGGAAATGCCGGATTTCCATGAATCGGGCTTTCTCTTAGTGTCTCGGACAAGCTTTTTTTACTCAGGGAGTAATCCTCATATAGTTTCTCAAAGGCATTCTTGAAGGGAATGCCTTTAGTGCTCAGTGGGGTTAGCAGGGACATGCGTTCCTCGTCCATGGCCAGCATTATTTTGGTAACCGATTCGGTGGCGCCATCCGCGTAAAGGTTCCACCCCTTTCCCTCTGTGGATTCAATTCTGCCGGCGTTAAACAGAACCATGGGAGGATGAACTATGGGATTAAGGTTATTAACGCTTGTAAGCCAGATATTTTCAGCGGCAGTAAACTGAGGAAATACAGGTTTAATCTTTTCCAGGAATTCCGAGGTTCGACTGGCCGGAAGGGCGGCAACTGGAAGACGATTCTTGATACCAATGCATGCGACTACACCCGGTTCAAGCGCCCGGGTAGCATAGAGAAGGGACATTGTTTCCACGGGAGTCACCCTTGTCGTAATCCCGGCTTCCTTCATCCATTTATAAAATCTCAATGCCCCGAAATTGGAAGTAAACAGTATAAATTGACCGTCCTCAAAATGGGGCGCCAGGGCCTTACTAAACGGTTCATGTGCTTCAGCCGATCCGCCGACAATAATGATATCAACACCTTTTATTGCTTCTTTGAGATCGGTTGTTATCATATTCAACCTTGCAAAGCCATTGCCGGCATCACCGGAAATCTCGATACCGCCTTTTTTCTCTATAGCGCGAAGGTTATCTTCAAACTCCGGGACCTCGGCCAGGTTGACCTGAAAACCCTTTAGCGTAATGTCAGCAGCAAAGGTTTGTCCCGAATTGCCCGTTCCCAATATAGCAAATTTCACATTCTCCGTTGACATCATAAT
The DNA here is from genome assembly GCA_964561845.1 of uncultured Desulfobacterales bacterium. Lineage (GTDB taxonomy): Bacteria > Desulfobacterota > Desulfobacteria > Desulfobacterales > JAUVVS01 > JAUVVS01. The sequence continues at coordinate 17,407 of CAZLRK010000024.1, forward strand.
CCTCCTTCTATCCCATTATTTCTCAATTTTCAGGTAATCCTTTGTATATTTTTCGAGTTTGTCATCATCAAGAGTAACGCCCAAACCATCTCCCTTTGGAACAGTAACGATGGCATCTGAAATATTTTTATTAAAATCGGTGACATCATCAGACAATCTTAGAACCGACATATAAGCATGACCAAGATCCACTAAATTTTTCAAGGTGCAACCAAGTTGTAAAGAAGCAGCCTGTGTAATGCCAAACTCGAGCATGCTGTTCATCAAGCATTTAATGCCAAAGGCTTCGGCGACTTTTGCAATCGCCAGCGATTTGTTAAAGCCCCCGTTTTTAGAAATTTTGATGCTGAATATATCAGTTGCATCTTTAATAATCAAAGCTGTTGCATCATGGATAGACCCCAGGCTTTCATCGGCGCTCAAAAGACAAGGCGCCCTATCACGAATCCTTTTTAAACCGTCTATGTTGTGGCGTTGAATCGGCTGCTCTATCATAGCCGGTGGAAAGTTTTGAATACCATTCATAAATTCTAAGGTTTCCATAACTTGCCACCCCTGGTTCGCATCTAAAATAATCGCCACCCGATCTCCAAAGCGCTCTGATGCCGACCTCATTCTTTCAATCTCTTCTGAAATTGACAGCGCACCCATTTTTATCATAACGGTACGGTAACCTTTTTGGATCAATCTTTCAATGGAACGGGTATCTTCCTCCGGCGTGCCGCTTCCGATTCCACTCAGCAAAGGTAAACGTTCATGATATATTCCGCCAAGAAAGATATGCGCTGGAAGGTGGTGGACTTTTCCCATAATATCGTATAGAGCCATGTTTATGGCGCCCCGTGCCGTCAGATTTCCACAAACGGTATCGTCAAGAATTGATTCGAGCGAAGAAATCCGTGTAGGGTCCCTCCCTATCAAATGGGGAACGATGTTATCCCGTATAACCACCATAACTGAATCCGGCGTTTCTTCGGTGAATGGATTCATGGGATCCGCTTCGCCAAGACCGACGATGCCTTTGTCCGTGTGCATCTTGACGATAACTGCATGTGCATTATGCTGAGTGCCGTAAGCCCTGGACAGTTTATACGGCTCAACAAAAGGCACTGAGATATGAAACAGTTCAAGTCCGGTAATTTTCATATTCACATTCCTTAACTCTATGAGGCCTTACCCACCTTTATCCGTGGATCCAGGTAACAATACGAAATGTCGGCCAGCAAGTTTAGAAATACAACCAGGGCTGCCAGCACCAAGAAAGTGGCCTGGGCTACCGGATAGTCGTGAGACGATGCTGCCTCCACCATCAATTTCCCCATGCCCGGCCAGGAAAAGACCGTTTCAACAAGTACCTGGCCGCCGATAGCAAATCCGATCATGAGTGATGCGACGGTCACAACAGCCATCAGGGCGTTTCGGGCAGCGTGCTTGATCATGACCACATGGGGTGCAAGCCCTTTTGCCTTGGCCAACTCTATGAAGTCGCTGCCCATCACCTCCAGCATGGAATCCCGCATAATCAGCATCGGTGTTGCCAGGTAGAAAAAGGCAACGGTGATGGTCGGCAAGACGAGGTGGTGTAAAAAGTCCCGGGAAAAAAATATGGCAATGCCCTTTCCCAGGGTAAGGCCCGGGGTTTGCATCCCGCCTGTGGGAAAAAGATCCAATCGGTAGCTCAACACCATCAGTAGCAACAGGCCGGTGACAAATGGCGGTGCTGACTGTAAAACCATCGCCGCCACAGTACCTCCTATGTCAAGAGGGCCTTGGCGACGCCAGGCCATGACCATGCCCAGACCGGCGCCAACCACCAGGACAAAACACATGGCCGCACCCATCAAGAAGATGGTGTTCCAAAAACGGTAGGTCATAATATCAAACACTTTTTTAGAGCTGGTAAAGGAACGTCCCCACTCCAATACAGCCAGGTTTTTAAGATAAAGAATGTATTGAACATACAGGGGCTTATCGAGTCCATAGGCCTGCTTCAGCCTGGCCTGGGCCACTTCGTCAAGGGCAGGGGAGATAACCTGGGCTGTGGGGTCTCCAGGCATAATGCGGAATATAAAAAAAAGGATCGTGGCAATACCGAACAAGGTCAATAGCGTTAATAAAATTCTTCGGACGATAAATTCTTGCATGGGTTTAGCACCTTATAAACCCTGGGGCTTGCGCCACTAGCTTGCCCCAGGGGTTTTAGAGTTCATCTATTATTTAGGATAGTGGAGCTTGCCTTTTTTATCCCAGGTGTAGCCTGCATCGGAGAGGATCTTTTTGGCCTTTGCAAAGTCTTCGGGGTAAGGCTTCACCGATGGGTTGTGCCAGAACTTGTTGGCCGGTGCGATGACCGATCCGCCCGGTTTTCCGAACCCGGACAATATGGCCTCGATAATTAGCTCCTTGGGGATAACATGAGCGATGGCCTTTCTGAAAGCCGGGTCGTCCAGCGGTGGACGCTTGGTGTGGTAACACAGGGTGTAAAAGCCGTGGTTTGGATATCCTTTGGCAACCACGTTTTTGACTTTCTTCAGGTCCATTAAAAGGCTTGGCTTCAAGATATAACGGGTTCGATCACACTCGCCTTTTTCAATAGCCGCTGCCATGGCATCATGGCTGCCGTAAGTAACACGAATGATTCCATCGCTCCTGGGCGCGTGGAAGTGCTCCTTAAAAGCAGAGACCTTCAACTCTCTTCCCCGGTCCCAGTGATCGAACTTAAATGGGCCGCTTCCAATCGGCTTCTCATTGGGATAATTGAGAGGATCATCCACATCCACCTTTTCAGGAATATCCTGCCAGATATGTTTGGGGATGATAAAGATGGCTCCCAGCAGATTCGGGATGAACGGAGCGTAGGGATCTTTGAGCTTGATGCGAAGATTGTATTTACCGGTTGTCTCTATTGTATCAAAATGTTTGAGCGACTCCACAAAGAAGGGTGCTTTCCATTTTGCGTGGTACTCAAAGGTAAACTTGATGTCTTCGGCCGTTACTTCGACACCATCATGGAACTTCATTCCCTTGCGAAGCGTTATATCAATGGTTGTCGGATCGATAATTTTATATGATTTAGCCGCCCAGGGTTTGGCCGCGCCGTCGGGCCCGATCCTGAAAAGACGGTCGTAGATCATCCTTAACTCCATGAATTCGAGGTGATCCTTGGCAGCAACCGGGTTAAGGTTCTTTAAGGGTGCGGTAGCGCCGGTACGGACATATCCATCACCCTTTACCACTTCCATATCAACATCCGTCCAGAAACCGCCGATGCCTTCTCCCATCATCGGCACGACATTCTTAATCCGGTCTGAGCGGTATGCATTGGTCATCTGCATGTAAGCCAGGGGGTTCATAGACTGGTTTTCGTGGATCAATTTTTGAGCTTTATGAACGACATCTCTCCTCTTGTCCACGTCCATTTCCACCTGTTGAGCTTCCGCCAGATTGTCTATCTCGGCAACGGAAAGGCCCTCCCAGTTCCAGCCGCCCTTCTTGTACCCTGAAGAGTGGTGCTTCTTATAAATGAAGACATTGGGATCAATACGCAGAGAAGCTCCGGACAGCATGACCAACCACATGTCATAGTCATGTTCCATGATAACCTTCTGCACATTTTGGTTGTAGTCGATGGGGTTAGCCATAACATCCCAACCTAGGGACGTAAAGGCCGCTGCAATAACTCTGGCCGCCTCGGGTCGTACCGGGTCAAAGGTGGCCGTAGCGGTCGTAATTTTCATGGAATCAACTTTTGCGCCCGGTTTCCCACCCGCAAAGGAAAGGCTGGGAGCTACGATTATCGAGATTCCCATGAGTATAACAATAGCCGTCAAGATAATTCCTCTTCCAATGTTTAACTTGTTCATTATTCTACCTCCTTTTTTTGATGCATTGTTCTGCACCTCGCAAATTGTAACCTAAAATCTGCATAAAGGTTCTTGAAAAGGTTTATATGATCTTTGATTGCAGAATTTAGGTGTAATGGTAATAACAATCAACTCAAAAAAAGTTACCAATTAATCAAAGGTTAAAATATCAAGATTCATGCCAACATGATGCAACAATGCTAAATATCTCAAAAAATTAATAACCTGCTGGAATCATAAACTATTTGTGCTAACAATTGTATTCAGTAATGTGGAGGAAGATATGGCCTGAGTGTATAATATATAAACATAAGATATAATAAAGAGGGTTAATTAAAGTAATTACAGTCTATTATTAAGCATGTTTAAGAAATATACATGTAAATTATCTATACATTTTTTCGGTAAATCGGAACATTATATTTCTTAAACTTTTTATAGAGGGTAGCACGGGAGACACCTAATATGCTTGCAGCTTTTGAAATATTAAACTCCATTGCTTCAATAACTTCCACAATAGTTTGCCTTTCCGTTTCAGCTAGAAGAGACCCTTCATGCCAGGATAAGGTGCCTTTTTTCTTTTTCGGTACCAGAAGCCCGAAAAGTTCGGGTTCGATCAGGTTTTTATCAACAAGGTTAATTGCTCGTTCCACAACGTTTTCCAGTTCACGGACATTCCCGGGCCAGTGATATCTTAAAAGTACCTGCTCAGCCTCAGGGGAAAACCCTACTCCCGATTTATTTAAGACCTGACGATAGCGACCCAATAAATGCTTTGCAAGCAAAATGATATCATCAGGGCGTTCGCACAAAGGAGGGATGGAAATTGGTAAAACGTTAAGACGATAAAAAAGATCTTCGCGAAAATGTCTGTTTTCGACTTCCTGTTTCAGGTCAAAATGGGTGGCGGCAATGATTCGCAGGTCCACCAAGATAGGTTTATGCTGTCCAATTCTGTAAACTTCACCGGTTTGCAAAACGCGCAGCAATTTGACTTGCATGTCAAGGGGCATGTCGCCGATTTCATCTAAAAAAACCGTTCCGCCGCTGGCAAGTTCCAATTTTCCCGGTCTTCCCCCTCTTTTTGCTCCGGTAAAGGCCCCTTCAACGTACCCAAAAAGTTCACTTTCCAACAGGTCCCGAGGAATAGCGCCGCAGTTAATCGCAACAAAAGGATGATTTTTTCTATCACTTTGATTGTGAATCGCCTGTGCAAAGAGTTCTTTCCCGGTTCCTGTTTCTCCCAGAAGCAGAACATTTGAAATACCGGCAGCCGCTAGAATGGCCTGCCTTTTTGCCTCCTGGATGCAAGGGCTGATTCCCATAATGTCTTCAAAAGTAAATTGAGCCTGAGAACCTGCCATTTCATTAACAAGTTTTCGAATCCGGTTAATCTCATTAAAAACGAGTATAATTCCCTGCACCTTTGCGTCTATATCGTAAATAGGTTTAACCGTAGTGATTAGTTGAATCATCCGATGGTGAGACTTGATAAAGACCTCGCGATCAACATAGCTGGAACCATCGAATATGACACGCTTCCAGTCGTCCTTGGATCCCAGCAGTTTGGATAAAGGCTCTCCTATTAAGTCGCCCTCCCAGTTTAAGATTTGTTTCCCCTGATTATTGATCTGAGTAATGATACCATTCCTATCGACAGCAATTACACCGCTGTCAATCGATTCGATAATAGCGTTCATAAAGTTATTTCGAAGCAAAAGCTCTTGAGATGTTTTGGTGATACGCAACTGGTTTTCAATGGCTCTGGCTGCCGTAATCACCATCCCAAGAGTGTGTGGGTGAACTTGATCGGCAGCGCCTGACATGGCAAGAACCGCCATAAGTTTACCTTCTTCATCGAAAACAGGGGAAGCAGAGCATGTATGTCTATGACCTCGCTGGCAATAATGCTCATTATAGTTGACTTGCATGGGAATCTTGCGCGCTAAAGTAAGGCTTATGACGCTGGTACCGACATCTTTTTCAGTCCAGCGATATCCGGGTGTAAGATTGTTGGTGGCAAGTTCTTCCAGCATGTTCTTATCGCCCATAATATCGAGAATATATCCATCTTTATCAGCAAGGGAAACCACAAAGTCAGCTCCGGCAACAAATCGATAAAGTTCATGAATCTGAGCGGTTGCAACCTCTAAAAAATCCTTATTCTGTTCACGTTTAACTGCCAGTTCTTCCCTGGTCAAATGAACTTGTTCAGGGTTGTAAGTGAGGTTAGGGTCAATACCGTATTGGCGACAGCGCTCATGAGATGCCAAAATTTCTTGGTGAAGTTGATTGGAGTCAGGTATTGTATAAGATGACACAGTTATTTCCTCTTAAGCTTCATTCGGCTATCCAAAATATACTGAAAGGGTGTCTTTTCTTGCATTAACATATTGTATAGTGACCTGGATCAGGTCCTGGGGCTTTAGATCTATGTCGCTACATAAAGGTAGATTGCATTCTATCATATACTCTTTAAGGAGTATCTGGTAGTTGTTTCTCCTTTTGTTAAGTACAATCGCCTCTTCTTTCCAGCCTGTTTTATTTTCAAGATATTTCAACAACCAGTACCTGTGGCGCGCGTGCTGAATCCTTGATACATTGTTTATGGGTTGTTCAAGTGTTTGAATTATATTTTTTATTTCCCCTGGTGTATAAGGCGTTTCTAAGCCAAAGATTGCACGTATCTGACGCTGGGTGACAAGATCAAAATATTTCCGAATGGGCGATGTCGAAGTCACATAAGCATTCAGTCCAAGACCTGAATGATGTTCAGGCTCATGGTTTAATATAAAACGACTCAGCAGTTTTCTCTGCATCCAGTTTTGAAAAAGAGAGCCTTTATCCTTTTTATAAAGACGTTCTCGTGGCCCTGGTTGAGATCTGAATATAGCAGGCATACTGTGTTTTGCCAGAAAGCGGGCCATGAGCCAATTGGCCATAATCATAATCTCTGCAACTAACATCCTTCCAGGGCTTTCCCGGTTTATTTTGTTGACGGTTATTTTACCATCTCCATTTATCCAGATGTTTATTTCAGGTAAAGATATTTGAATGGCGCCACTATCCAGCCTTTTTTCACGGAATTTTTTAGCTATATCATGGAGAATAAGAATTTCACTCTTGTTATCCACATCCATATTAACATCATAATAGGTAAGCTGATCTCTTACCTTGACCAGGCTTGGGAAAATTTCGTAATCTAAAATCTCGGCAAAGGCGTCCAACCTTGCCAGGATGCTGATCGCAGGCCTCAATTCTCCGGCTTTAAGACTGCAGAGATCTTCTGCAAGAATTGGCGGCAGCATTGGTATTTTCCCGTCAGGCATATAAATAGAGCTCCCCCGAACCCCGGCTTCCTGATCGAGAATATCTCCCTTTTTTATAAAATGGCTGACATCGGAAATATGTATACCGAGATGATAATGGCCATTTTTCTCTTCAATGCTTATTGCATCGTCAAAATCAAGCGTCGACTGCCCGTCTATAGTTATCAAGGAAAGGTCTGTAAGATCTTTACGCTTGTTTTCAAAAGAAAATACTTGAGGCGTATTGACCATTTTACCTGCATATTCCGTCAGCTCATCTGAAAAAGTAATGGAAGTTTCACGTCTATGAAGTTCTATATTTTCATTTTCATTCCATATGCCCAGCTTTACAAGAAACTGAAATACTGTTTCAGAATTATCTACTCCGGCCTTGACAAGCATTGCTTTTGCAAGATCATAGCGCTCACTTTCCTTTTCAAAGAGATAAAAGGATTTAAGTATCTTTATATATTCAGATTTATCACCGGACAAGGAATTAGACAAGACAGGGCTATTGTCATTTAGGACACTTCTCAACCAATTGCTTCCCTGTTCGATGATCTTATTTTTTCGAGCGGTTTCTCTATCGTGTGTGACAATCTGTTCGACCTTCTCTTGTGAATTCGGAAAAAATCTATCAAAATTAAATTTAAAATAAGTTCGGTTTTTAAAAAATGCCCTGACAACTGCCGATTCGTGGTCATAAGTCGGACTGTCGGGGAAACAAAATTCGGTCATTGTGGCAAGATCAATCCATTCCTGTTCGGTATTTAAAACTTCCCAAAGCTCCTTGATGTCCACGTGATTAATTAACGATTCGCGTTCATTTGCTATCTTTTTTAATGCTTCAACAAGATTATCTCTGCCTTTGGAAAGATCAAGATGCATTTCGCATTTATGTGATAGACGACCGATAGAAATATTGACTTCACGGTTATTTTCAGTCAATAATCGCAGTTTCTGTTTTTTTATATCCAAAATAACCGCGCATGTTATTTTCTGCCGGTCAATATATTCAACAACATTTCCTGATTCCATAACATAAAAATAGCAAGGAGTCCTTTAAAAGTCAATGAGTGGATTTAATCTTCCTCAAGTTTTAGGCCCTATATTTGCAGTAAACAGAGATCAATCTAATACTTAGCCCACATTGTGAATGAGGAAATATGTTTTTGCGAGAGGTGATATCTTAATTCAGATATCGTTAAATAGTTGCCATACAACCATTTATTTGATTAATGACCGCTTCTGGTATAATCTGAGAAAATTAAAAAAGAAATCTATCACGAAAGCGCGAAAAGAAGAAAACACGAAAAAACATGAAATCCACACACTTAATAAAACCCTATTTTACTGAAAACCGTCTTGTCATTGTTATTGGCATCATCAGCCTTATAATAGTTGATTTTTTGCAACTTTTTATTCCACGAGTCGTAAAATGGGCGGTTGACGATCTTACAGGATTTCAGGCTGACATGGCAAAGCTGCTCCATTATGCTCTTTATATTGTTGGCATTGCCATAATGATCGGTATATTTCGATATATATGGCGACGCTGCTTGATCGGAATGTCAAGACGTGTTGAAGAAGGGCTTCGAAACAAGTTTTTTGAACACATTCAAAAGCTTTCCGCATCATATTTCCATAAAATAAAAACCGGCGATCTGATGGCTCATGCTACTAATGATATCCAGCATATTAGAATGGCAACAGGAATGGGCATGGTTGCCCTGACCGACGCCGTGGTACTTGGTGCGGCCTCTATCGGCTTTATGGCATACATCAATATCAGACTCACTCTATTTGTCCTCATTCCAATGCCGCTTATTGTTTTCAGTACGCGATTCTTCAGTAAAAAGATGCACCGCCGATATCAGGAGGTTCAAGGATCTTTTGCCGACTTAACAGAGATTGTAAGGGAACGGTTTTCAGGTATCCGCGTCATAAAGGCATATAACAGGGAAAAGGAAGCGGTTTTAAAACTGGAAGAGATATCAAAAAACTATATCCATAAGAATATTAAACTGGCAAAGATTACCCAGACTTTTTTCCCGATGATGCTCTTATTTTCTAATTTAAGCCTTGGTATCGTTATCTGTCTCGGTGGACGGCAAACCATAAACGCAACCATTACTTCAGGAGATTTTGTTGCGTTTATCAGTTATATCGGACTCCTTACATGGCCGATGATGGCCATGGGATGGGTTGTAAACCTTATACAGCGTGGCAAGGCATCACTCGATAGAATCAATAAGATATTAGAGACACTCCCGGAAATAGATAATTTACCGGACTCAAAGCCTATAAAAAGGGTGCGTGGAGAGATTGTGTTTGAAAATGTGACATTTTCTTACGAACCCAGATCTTACGAATCTGGTTCTTACGAAACAGGATCTTACGAATCAGATTATAAATCCGGCATATTACCGGCCCTTTCAGATATCAATATAAAATTAGAGCCTGGAAAGACTCTGGGTATTGTAGGTCCGCCAGGCAGCGGTAAGACTACTTTATTAAGCCTTATACCAAGACTCTTTGAAGTATCACAGGGATGCATCCGGCTCGATTATACGGATATCCGCAAAATCCATCTGCATGATCTCAGATCATTGGTCTCATTTATGCCGCAGGAGCCGTTTTTATTCGGAGGTACAATCCGGGGAAATATTACACTTAATCATAAAAAAACAAAAGAATCGGAGCTGATAAGAGCATCTAAAGAATCATCCCTGTATGAAACAATTAAATCCTTTCCAAACGGTTTTGAGACGATAGTAGGGGAAAAGGGAGTCGTCCTTTCGGGCGGGCAAAAACAACGTATTGCCCTTGCCCGTTCATTATTAAAGGATGCACCCATACTGATTTTGGATGACCCCATCAGCCAGGTCGATTTAAAAACAGGAGCAGCCATTATAAAAACTATCCGATCCATGGCCGGGTCCATGGCCGGATCATTGAACGGGAAAAAAACGATCATTATAGTCTCACACAGACTCTCTGCGGTTCGATTTGCTGATCAAATTATCACACTGACCAACGGCCGTATTATGGAATCCGGTACACATACTAAACTAATGGAGAATGATCAGTATTATGCAAACACTTTTCGACTTCAGAAAATAGAAGAGGAGTTCAATGCGTTCTGATTTTGGATATGTAGAAGAAGAAAAACTCGGAAAACCTTATGACGTAAAAATGTTAAGGCGGCTCTATCCGTTTACAAAGCCATATAAGCGTTTGATCTTATATTCTATTTTGCTCGTCATTGTTATTACACTGTTTGATCTTTCTCTTCCTTACGTTACTAAGATTGCAATAGATCGTTATATTGTACCTCGAATCGATCCCGCACATTCTGAAACTCTAAAAGCTCAAGATGCTGCTGACCCACTTGAAAGTAAAACCAGGTATTTAAAAGCCTCTTTGGCTGATGTTAAAATCGAGAAGATTGTCAATAAATACAAAGATAAGTTCAAAATAAAAGGAACATTTGCCTTTATTGACTTTAATGATCTGCCAAGCCTGGAAAAAAAAGATCTCCTTGTATTACGCAAAAATGATCTTGCCGGAATCAGCTATTTGGCCATAGTCTTTCTTGTCATTGTGCTCGCCAATTTTGGGTTCAACTTTTTCCAGATCATGATAATGGAATATACGGGCCAAATGGTCATGCATGATCTGAGAATGACGCTCTTTAGGCATATTCAAGGCCTGTCAGTCTCCTTTTTTAACCGTAATCCCGTTGGAAGGCTTGTAACTCGTGTCACCAATGATGTTCAGAATATGCATGAGCTCTTCACCTCTGTTATTGTATTTGTTTTCAAAGACCTGTTTTTACTTTTGGGCATTACCGTTGTTCTTCTTAGTATTAACTGGAAATTGGCTATAGTTTCCTTTACGGTACTCCCATTTGTCCTGTATGCTTCTATCCATTTTTCAGGCCTTGCCAGGGATGCTTTTAGGATTTTAAGGATTAAAATCGCAGAAATTAATACTAAGTTTTCTGAAACCATAGGCGGAATAAATGTTATTCAGCTTTTCTTGCAGGAAAAGGAAAATTACCTCAATTTTAAAAAACTTAATCATGAAAACTACATTGCCGGCATGCGGCAAATTCGGGTATTTGCCGTGTTTATGCCTGTCATCGAAATTCTTGGGGCTATTGCCGTTGCCATTGTTATTTTTTATGGAGGAAGCGGAGTCCTTAAACAGAGCATAAGCCTTGGTGCACTTGTGGCCTTCCTCTCCTATATGAAAATGTTTTTCAGGCCCATAAGGGATATTGCAGAAAAATATAATGTCATGCAAAATGCCATGGCATCGGCTGAAAGGTTGTTTCTTATCCTGGATGATGATGAAAGATTACCTCGACCGGCAGTTGACCGGGATTCCATATCACCTGCATTGGAAAAAATTAAAAAAATTGAGTTTGCGGATGTTTCATTTGCCTATATAACCGATGAAACAATTCTTAAAAGGATTTCATTTAAAGTAAATAGAGGTAAAATTATAGCGGTTGTCGGCCCGACAGGCTCAGGAAAGACAACTCTTATTAATTTAATCGTAAGGTTTTATGATCCTACATCAGGACGGATACAGATAAACGGTTTTAATATTAAAACACTTGAACTTTCGGTTTTAAGATCAAAAATGGCTTTGGTTATGCAGGACCCATTCATATTTTCAGGGACTATTGGGGATAATATATTTGCCGATAAAAACAGCATTTCTCAAGAAAAAATGGAATATATCCTTAATGCATCCAATTGCAAATCCTTTGTCGATAAACTGCCAAACGGCATAGACACAATACTCTCTGAAAGAGGAGCTTCGATCTCAAGCGGAGAACGCCAGTTAATATCAATTGCAAGGGCCTTTGCCCGTGACCCGGACCTTATTATTCTGGATGAAGCAACTTCATACATAGATTCGGGAACAGAACACAAAATCCAGGATGCGCTATTTAATCTAATGAAAAACAGAACAGCTATCATTGTTGCCCACCGACTTACAACAGCTCATGATGCAGACAGTATACTCGTACTGAACAGAGGCAGAATAATCGAAAGGGGTGCGCATGAAGAATTAATGAAAATGAAAGGCTTCTATTTTAAATTAAATCAGCTGCAAAGCTAGGTTCAGATCTCGTTAAGTCGTAGAGTATTGGAAATCCAACGGTTTGCACTAAGATTAAAAGCAAAAATAAAAAAAAATCATAAACCTTGAACCCTGAACCTCTGAACCCCGAACCTTTGAACCCGTGAACACCTACAAAATGCTTGACAACGCATAGAGCGCAAAATATACTTAACTAGCAGAAGGGACCTGGTTTTTCAATGGTCTCAAGTCAAAAAAGAGCCAAGAACGAAATTTTTCAGGGCTCAACAAACTAGTCGGGACGTGGCTCAGCCTGGTAGAGCACAGCGTTCGGGACGCTGGGGTCGCTGGTTCAAATCCAGTCGTCCCGACCAATCCCCTTTTATTTTTTCAGATAATCATACCTCCTTTTCGTAACTTTTCAATAAGTTTGGACAACTATAAGGTACCTTTGCAACAAGCCCCCACAGCCTGCAACCGTTAAACCCAAGCCAACTATCAGCTTTAGCCCGTGAATACTCTCGATCAAGTTTGAAAAGTTCCTTCACCGGCATTTCCTTTAACAAAAAGGACTTTAATACGCTGTATTTTTCTTGATTTTTTATAATTATTCAAGTAAGCACCAAGACATCAAGTGTAGATCCTTAATATAAAACAGTAAACACAGGTGATAAAAATGGATATTAAACCGATAGGTATTCCTGAAAGAAATCTTGGCGGAATTGATTATTTGCTCCTGTGGGCTGGCGTTGCCATATCGTTAGCAGAGATCTGGGCGGGCGGTTTTTTAGCGCCCATGGGCTTCTGGCTCGGCTTCTGGGCGATAATTTTAGGCCATATAGTGGGAAACTCACTTATGGCTCTGGGAGGTGTAATAGGTTCAGAACATGGCATCATGTCAATGGTGTCTATACGACCTTCTTTCGGTATACGCGGCTCCAACCTGGCTGCTGTTTTAAATATCATTCAGTTGATCGGATGGGCATCTATTATGCTGATTATAGGCGGCCGCGCAGGGGCAATGTTAGGAAAGCCTTTTGGTGGAGTTGTAGCTTCCAGTCATTTTTGGATTGTTTTAATCGGAATGGGCACTCTGATGTGGGCGCTCTATACCGGTAAGTCCATATGGAAAATCATGCAAACATCTGCGGTTATTGCCTTGCTTCTTGTTTGCATATTAATGAGCTGGGTATCAATCAAAGAGTTCGGAAGTGGAGTTCTTGCTATAAAGCCAAAAGAAATGCCTTTTATGATCGGCCTTGACCTTGTTATTGCCATGCCGATATCGTGGATGCCTCTTGTAGCGGATTATGCCCGCTTTTCAAAAAAGACAATCCCTGCTTTCTGGAACACATGGTGGGGCTATTTTATCGTTTCGTCATGGATGTATGTCCTGGGGTTAGCGGCAACACTGGTAACGGGAGAAACCGACCCGGGAGTAATGATATTAATGATGATGGGAAAAATCGGTCTTGCAGTTCCCGCACTTATCATGGTGGTGTTTTCTACAATCACTTCTGATTTTCCTGATGTCTATTCCGCGACCTGTTCGATGATGAATATTTCTCAAAAAATCAGCGCAAAGACCCTTATGTGGATTGCAGGCATTCTATCCATACTGGTGGCTTTGGTCTTTCCAATGGAGCAGTATGAAAACTTTCTTCTCTTTATCGGGGCTATGTTTGTGCCGCTATTTGGCGTTATATTAACAGACTATTTCATCATCCGTAAACGTAAGCTTGAAATCGAAGAGATTTACAAAGTAGACGGAGAATACTGGTACTTTAAAGGATTTAATATCACGGCGCTGGCATCGTGGGCACTCGGTTTTGTTACTTTTGAGATTATTGCGATTATGAAATACTCCATCGGCGGTTCAATCCCTTCCATGATCGTTGCAGGATTATTTTATTATTTCATTACTTCATCGAAAAGCAAAAG
>CAZLRK010000025.1:0-31265 GCA_964561845.1 uncultured Desulfobacterales bacterium
GAATTGGTGGCCGGAATACTCTGGAACAAGTGGCCGATTTAAGCGGAATATGCACCCGCCACAAAAAGTAATAGGGCCGGTTTTATACCGGCCCTTTTTATTTTGTTTGGGCCTGCTACAAGCTGCGTGTGAAATGACATATTTTGTTTATATAATCCAATCCGAAATAGACAGCAGCTACTATATTGGCTCCACTCAGAATTTAGAAGAGCGATTATCAAGACATAACCAAGGGCGTTCTAAATACACAAAGACTAAACGACCACGGAAGCTTGTCTATTCCGTAATTTTTGTAATTTTGGGGACGTAAATGAATTTGTTGAATAACTATGGTAAGTAAACAAATTCAACAACGTCCCTAAATATCGTTTTGGTTGGGTACTTCATGCGATAGTTTACTCAAAAGGAGGCAGGTTTCCCTTGGAGTCAAAAGCCATGGGTCCGCATTCGGTTAATATTTCAAGGTTTTTTTTCATCAATTCTTCTCTATAGGATTCAGATACCTCAACAACTCCCAGTTGCAACGTATTCTTGATGCGCATAATTTTTAACTGTTGCATGGGTGTTAATCCAACACTGCCCATGGCGACCTTAATGGCCAGGCGATCATTCTCAAGCTTCATCGGGATACGGGCATGTTCGGGCTCAGACCCTGCTATGGCGTTTACATACAGTGCGTTCTGATCGATTTTTTGTGCCAAGCGTTCAGTAATAAAGTCAGCGCAACCAATACCATCTGCATTTCCTTCAGTTTTCTCAGTGAGATCACAAACCACAATTCGTTTGACCCTTGGTGTTTCCAGATCCTTTGAAATTAAAGGCATACCGATTCTGCCCACCACTTTAGCATCGAATCCGCAACCACTGATATCCTTTCCCATCTCATCGATGATCAAGACATCCACATCTTCAAACGGTAGGCCAGGCGCCATCCTATAAGCCTCTTGCAAAAGTATGGATTCACGTTTTTCCAGTTCATCTGGCGGCATAACATCGATATGGGCTGTTTGACTATAACCGTTTTCAACAATACCAACACCGAATAACAATTTTCCGCTATGCAGAATCTTTTCGGCAACCGATATGATTGTGTGACCGTATCCATGACTGATAAAGGCCCTGTGGTAGAGCCTTGCGCCTTTTTCCTTGCCCAGGCCGATGGCCATCATTTTTAAAACGCCGCTTTCGAAATGATGAGTAAATTCCGTGTGAGGCTTGACACGATTTATCAGAGCAATGTGATCCGCCGACCATGCCAATTTGTCGATTAAAACAGGGACGCCATCCTTGGTCTGACCCACCTGGCAGGTATCAAGAGAAGACCGGACTGGGGCACCCATGGTCTCTGCGGTGATCCCGGAAAGCGCCAGTACGCGTTTTTGCCCCTCTGCAGTGGCTGCACCATGGCTTCCCATAGCTGGTATCAGAAACGGTTTGAGACCCAGATTTTTTAGTGCTTCAATAGTGGCGTGTATAATAATATTGTAATTGGCTATTCCCCGGCTACTACATCCGACAGCCATAGAATCACCTGATTTTACACGCCCATTGAGGGCAAGGCTGTTAACCTGAGCTTGGATTTCGGAAGGAATATCCATTAACCGAGTGTTGTCGAAGTTTTGACGGATACGAATCATGATAGGAAAAGACATAATCTCTATTCCCTTATATATTTTAAATGTTATGTTTTATCCCTGACGAAGATCTTAACATAAGCTAAAATTCCGTATCTGGATAAATTATCATCAACTTCAGGTCATTGACATTGGTGCCCGTGTTGCCGGTTTCAATGCCGTCGCCAAGAGAGATCATAGCCGGTGTCACATCATGCTGCATCAGGATAGTGAAAAGATCCAAACCATTGTCAGAAGCCAAAGTTGCGGTCTGCCCGTCCACAAGGCCACCGGCTAGATCGGTGGGGCCATCTGTTCCGTCAGAATCAATTCCTGCAATGACCACATTTTGCAAGCCTTGAATCTCTATGGCGGCTGATAGCGCAAATTCCTGGTTGGGGCCTCCCAATCCTGCGTTCTCTCCTACCGTTACAGTTGTTTCGCCACCACCGATGATAACACATGGAACATCCAGTGGACGTTTTTTTAATAGGACTTCCTTGGCAATTGCGGCGAAATTTCTGCCCAACTCCCTGCTTTCTCCTTCAAATTGTGTTGAAAGCACCATGAAATTGAGACCCATTTCGGCAGCTTTGCGAGCAGATGCATTGCAGGCCTCATCGCCCTTAACGAGAATAAAATCGTGACGCTTGCGGTCGGCCAGATCAGCTTCTTTAGGTGTTTCCTGTGCAGGGCTCCCATTCTTCAAATATTCACCAACCGATGCAGGTACCTTCTCCCAGAGACCATACTTGGTCAACGTGGAACGAGCATCCTCGAACCAGGAGGTGTCTGGCACCGTTGGATCGGTAATATAATCTAGTTCGTCGCCTGTGAC
Source organism: uncultured Desulfobacterales bacterium (assembly GCA_964561845.1). Classification (GTDB taxonomy): domain Bacteria; phylum Desulfobacterota; class Desulfobacteria; order Desulfobacterales; family JAUVVS01; genus JAUVVS01. The sequence goes on from CAZLRK010000025.1 coordinate 2,452, forward strand.
ATCCGACACCGTTAGATTGATCAGGCACGATTCGGGGTTCATGGCCAAGGCAAGACGTCCACCTTTTACTCTGCTCAAATGCTTTCGAACCGCATTGATTTCGTATATATTGGCCCCGCAAGTGAGCAATAGCTGATTGACCTCTCTTTTTTCATCGAGGGAAACACCCTCAACAGGATAAGGCATGAGGGCGGAGCTTCCGCCGGTAATACACCCGAACACGATATCGCCCGGTCTCGTCTTTTGAGCCAGGACAAGCGCTTCGGCTGCTGCTTCAAAGCCTGGCATATCCGGTATTGGGTGGCCGGCAAGGTATAGTCTGGATCGTTCCAGTCGGCCTTCCTGACCGTGTTTACAAATGATAACCCCGTCTGTAATCCATTCTCCTAATATATCTTCCAGGGCACGGGCAATGGGATACGTGGCCTTGCCAGCACCGATGAGAAATATCCTTTGATCCTCTTGAAGATTGAAACATAGATTATCGACAGTCAAGCGACTACCCTCAAGTTGAACCAATTTCTTAACCGCTTTGTATGGATTGGCCTGTTCCAGCGCATACTCGATGATTTCAAGGGCGATCTGGCGTAATTTCTTATTACCATGCGCCAGAAGCTGATCTTTATTCTTTATGAATGACATATTTGGTTCCCTTAAGGTCGAGCAAAGTTTTTTCCGGCATAGCTGGAAATATCACCCAGTTCCTCTTCAATCTGAAGCAAGCGGTTATGTTTGGCGGTCCTTTCTCCCCTAACTGGCATGCCGGTTTTGATCTGGCCACTGTTGAGGGCCACTACCAGGTCGGATATGATGGGATCTTCTGTTTCACCTGAACGCTCGGATACTTGCACACCGTAACCATGGCGATAGGCATATTCCGCCGAATCGAGTGCATCAGATAAAGAACCGATCTGGTTAACCTTGAACAGCATGGCATTGGCAGCACCCATGCTTACACCTTTTCTAAGACGCTCAATATTGGTTACAAAAAGATCATCTCCAACGATCTGCGTTTCAAGCTCCTGGGTGAGGATGCCAAAACCCTCGAAATCCTCTTCGTGAAGTGGATCCTCCATAGAAGCCACAGGGTATTTATCAAGAAGCTTCTTGTATAGCTCGATTAGGGCGTCACGATCATAGGTTTTTCCATCTAGTTCGTACAAATTGGTTTTTGAATTGTACCATGAATTTGCAGCCAGGTCCATTGCATAGACCACATCGTCAGTATAGCCTGCCTGTTCCACCGCCTTTTCAAGAAATTCAAAGGGTTCCCAGATGCCCCGCATGGGTGTTGCAAATCCGCCTTCATCCCCGGTGTTGGTAGCCATAATACCATATTTTTCTACTACCAAATCCCGTAAAAACTCGTTGATTTCAGTGGTCATCTGAAGCGCTTGGGCATAGGATGTGGCTCCAACGGGCATAATGATGAATTCTTGAATCTCCAACTCATTAGCTGTGAGTTTACCACCATTGAGAAAATTCATAAGCGGTACCGGTAACACATTTGCCATGGGATTTAGATATCGGTAGAGTGGAAGTCCGCAGGTATTGGCGCCTGCTCTTGCTATAGCCAGGGATACGCCCAGAATCGAATTGGCTCCAAGCTTGCTTTTATTGGGTGTGCCATCTAGTGCTTTCATCAACTGATCGATTTTCCGCTGCTCAGTTACATCCATGCCAATCAACTCAGGAGCGATAACCTTGTTGATGGTATCAACCGATTTTAACACACCAAGACCCCGGTATCTATTGGGATCGCCATCCAGCAATACAAAAGCCTCGCTGCCCCCTGTGGATCGACCAGCTGGCACGTCGGCTCTACCCAACAGTTGCCCATCCACGTAGACGTCTGCCTGGATCGTAGGCCAACCCCTGCAATCGATAATTTCTCTCCCCAACACTTTTGTAATGGTTGTCGTTGACATTTTTTTCTCCTTTTTTTAAATTAGGTCTTGTAATTAATTGCGTATTATGCAATTATTTATTGTTATATGCAATATATAAATTTATACATTACCAATGTCAAGCATTTTTTGCACTATTAACTTATAATTTGCATAATGAGCAAAAATATGCATTTAGATACATTTTATACTTAGATATCACGTCATTTTACATTTAAACCTGAGCTTCGAAGATTTGAGGAAATGTGTTATGAGAATTAACTCGGTAGACAAAGCCATAACAATTTTAAATTGTTTTACAGCCGAGAAATCAGTTCTTGGGGTAGGACAGATCAGCGCAGAAACGGGTTATACACCAAGCACAGTATCAAGGCTGCTTAGTACAATGGAAAGGCGGGGTGTTGTTGAAAGGGCCAGCAATTCCAGAAAGTATCAGCTTGGATACAGAATTTATCTTTGGGGAGCATTCAGCCAAAATCATAATACTTTACCTAAATTCGCAAAACCAGTCATGGAAAGGTTGAGAGATGAATGTGGTGAGGAGGTATCCTTATATGTGGTGTCGGGCTATCATCGGATTTGTATAGAGAGAGTTCCAAGCAAACACGCAATTGCCATGTCGGGTTTTATTGGTGCAAAACTGCCTTTGTATACAGGTGCTTCAGGGCAGGTGCTGTTGGCATATCTGCCGATAGAGAAAAGAAATGAATTTTTTAAGAAGCAACCATTGGTGCGTTTTACGAAGCATACAATAATTGATAGGGATGAGTTGGAAATTAAGTTTAATAAAATTCGTAAACGGGGATATGCGATCAGCAAGGAAGAACGCGAACCCGGCGCTTACTCCATAGTCGCGCCTGTTTGGGATACAAAAAATCATGTTGCGGCAAGCCTGAGTATTTCTGGCCCTTTATATCGCCTTTCAAACGACCAACTTAAGCTGAATATTACCCGTGCCATGTCAGCTGCAGAAAAAATATCAATAAAAATAGCCAATCGTTTAAAATAAATATTTTTAACTACCTGTTATTTAACATAATAAATTTTTTATGGAAAATATAAAAATTTTCTTTTACGAATATTCAGGGATTTTTGACGATCATTATATATAAGAGGTCAGATATGGAAAAACAGAAGCAGAAGATAGGTTCAGGGGAAGTCGGGCAATTTGATCAAAGAAATACAATGTTCTCCAGACCGAGAGATCACAAAAGATCCATAGGTGAAATATTAGAGTTGGGCAAGAAGCATTATGGGGTGCGTAACTTTAGGAAGGAAGAAGGCTATACCATGCTGGACACACGCCAAAATAACTGATGGAGTTGAAGTAAAAGAGAACGTTATGCAAAGGCCTCATTTCGTTTACATCGTTGAGGTATAATTGAATACCAAAGGGTTAGTTATGGGGATGGTGAAATTTAATTTTTAACCTCCCCCTTGCGAGGGAGGTTAGGGGTAGGGGAAAAATGATTGCTGCTGGCCAATTTTTTACAAATTGACAACAGACTGCCCCGCCATATGGCCTTGATAATTATTTGAAATATGTATGATTCGTGCTTTTAATTTTTACTATAATAGTAATTATCGTTGATTTCAGATAAAAAGTAAATAGCAAAAATATACGTGGTTTATAGCAGGTAATAGCTGATACTACGTGAGGGTTAAAAGATAAGATCTGAGGTTGGTTTTTTTGTTAGTCAGACCAAGTTTTTTTCTAAGATTGTTTCGATGAAATTCAATAGCCCTGGTGGATGAAATTAGCAATTCAGCAATATCTTTTGTTGTTTTGCCTTCCTTTACAAGTTCGGCAACCTGGATTTCTCTTGGTGTAAGGTTAGAGTATTTTGATGATAGCTGGCGCAAAAATGGCGCAACTATGTTGTCAAGATTCGATTTTATGATTTTTAAATAGGTTTCTTGTGTACTTTTTAATTGGGATTTTTCTAACTTTCCAATATAGGGTAAAACCAATTCCTTCACGTTGGAAAGAACCTTCTCTTCAAGTTCTTCTTTATCTTTTTCAATACGATTTAGTAAGACTTTTAACGCAGCATTGACTTCTTGAAGTTCATTAGTTTTGCTGCTCAATTGTTTTTCTTTTTTTTTTAAGGCCTTTTCTGCCTGTTTACGCTCGGTGATATCCCTTGCGACTGAAACCATTGCAACAACTTTCCCGTTGTAATTAATTGGAGCACCACTGACTTCACCGAACTTTCTTGTTCCATCTTTGGCGATAAACTCATATTCCATTGAAGCGATTCGCTCGCCGGATAGAACGCGTATAGCATCAGATAAGGCTTTATCCAAATATTCAGGTGCAAGGAGATTTATATCCTGGAATGATTTTCCGATCAACTCTTCTGACTTATATCCCAATATTCTTTCTATAGAGGGCGAGATATTGATAATCTTCAAATCAAGATTTATTGAAAATATAACATCGGATATATTCTCAAAGTGCACACGATATTTTTCCTCACTTTGCCTCAAAGCCTCCTCAACTTGCTTGCGCTTTTTGATTTCTTTTTCAAAACTCAGTATCTTGTTCTCAAGTTTCTTTATCAATCGTTCGTTATAAACCTTAAATATCTCATTGTCTTGTAAAACCGGTTTTTTAGATTTTGTTTTGCCTTTTTTAACATCTTCAATCACACCTTCTATGATTTTTATTAACTTATTTAGTTTTGTAGACTTCAGGACAAACCTATCCGCTCCAAGGCTCATGGCCAGTTTTTTATCATCATAATCGATATAAGTAGCCGTGTAAAAAATAAAGGGAATATCTTTTAAAAAGTCGTTCTTCTTCCAGTTGCGGCATAGGGTGAAGCCATCCATCACCGGCATTAGAATATCACTGATGATTAAATCAGGAGGATTTTTTTCTGCGATCTCCAGAGCTTTTTTTCCGTTGGCGGCTACCTCAATCGTGTAACCGGCTGACTCAAGAGTCTTTTTAAGTAATAACCTTAATTTTTTATTATCATCGGTAATAAGAATGTTCATTTCTTGCTATCTCTTTTGTGAGTCATTGGATATGCCAGGCCTTAATCAAATCCTCTTGAGTCTAATCCCATCCAATATTCCTGGCAGTTCTTCCAGCATATAAAGGGAAAGGGATAGGAGCGTGTATGACACCGGTTAATGATTACCGATATACTTACGCTGCACACGCCTGCTTACTCCACAAGTCAGTTCGTATGGTATAGTTTCCGCTTTTTCCGCAACATCAAGAATCTGAATGTTGCCTTGAGGCGTATCACCCCAGATGATGACTTCATCTCCGGGTTTGATGGGATCACTCTCCATGTCCATACCAATATCTACCATTGTATGGTCCATGGTTACAGTGCCGACCATTGGGTAGTGTTTGCCTCTAATTAGAACCTCTCCTTTGTTTGTCAAATGACGTCGAAGGCCATCTGCATACCCTATCGGCAACACGGCAATCCTTGTTGCTTTTTTGGAAACCCATCGCCTGCCGTAGCTTATAGGATGGTTTGCAGGAATTTCTCTCACATGTGCCACAAACGTCTTCAGTGCCATAACCTGTTTAAGTATTAACGATTCGGAAGTTTCTGAAGAAGGGAAATGGCCGTATAGTAAAATTCCGGGACGGACGGCATCAAAGTAACTCTGTTCAACATCCAGAATGGCGCCGCTATTTGCCATATGTTTAATGGAAGGTTGGCGATCAAGTTTTTGGATTTGAGATAAGATCTTTTGAAATCGGGATAGTTGAAGATTTGCGTAAGATTTTTCCTTTTCATCGGAAGTTGAAAAATGGGAATATATTCCTTCCCAAATACAATGTTTCGATCGGACAAGAGAGTCAAAGAAATCAGATTCTTGATTTAAAAAAACGCCTATTCTTCCCATACCGGTTTCAATATTTACGTGAACAAATGCTTTTTTTTCCTTTCCGGCTTTTTCTATCCACTGGATGTCCTCTTTCCCGAACAGAGTAATTCTGAATTCAGCCTTTATTGCCTCCTGAATCTCTTCGGGAAAGAGCCTTCCAAATATCAATATAGGTTGTGTAATTCCGCTTTCTCGCAGTTCCATAGCCTCCTGGAACTGTGCCACGGCAAAGATCTTAAATCCTTCTATAATAAGACGCTTGGTAACCGGAACGGCGCCGTGCCCGTATGCGTCGGCTTTTACAACGGGGATTATCTGAGCCGGCAAAACTTTTTGCTGAATAGCATTTATATTATCTGCAAGATGGTTTAAGTTAATTTCTACGAAATTTTTATAATTCATCGTTTTATCGAAGATCTCACCCTAATTGAGCGAAAACAATGCTCAAATAGGCGTTAATTGTTAATAGTTATTCGTTATTAGAACTTGATGATCGTCTCATTTTATAATTCTATGATTGATGAAATATAAAAACGGATATTATTCCTTTTAAACCATTAACTGATAACAAATAACGAATAACTCCCAATTGGTTTTTACTCAATTGGGGTCTTATTTTATGAATGATATGTACCGTACTCACGAACCGCTTCTATTGCGGCCTTTACGTTCTCCGGAGGCGTTGTGGCGCCCAGATTGCACAGGTAAAGAGCAAAGCGACCATTTTTACCGCCGACTTCAATATAATGCTTTACTCTTTCAGTTACTTCTTGCGGTGTGCTCAATGCCATAAAACTCGCTCCGATTCCAAGGACAAGAGGAACACCCATTTTCTCAGCATATTCCTTATAAACAGCAGGGCCGAGTTCCGCAACGTCGGGATCCTGTCCTTCAAGAAAACCGGGACAAACCTGAAGTTTAGGATGAAACATTTCCTCGGGATTTTTAAGATAACTCTCTCCAACCCAATTGGGTACATAGACTTCAGGGCCGCACAGTTCACGAAGGCGCAAGACGTAAGGCACAACCCAATCCTTTAGAATATCAGGGCTGACAATGGGAATGGAAGCCGTGGCATCGCTTCCGGCTATACTTTTTACGTTGGGAAACCTCTTTTTTTGATAGTCAATCCATGGCGCTAAAACCTCTTCGGTCACCCTGTCGAATAGGTTCCGCACAAAATCAGGATCACTATACATATCCATTAGAAGCTGTTCGATTCCCCTGATATTTCCCGCCAGACTGAATGGCGCGCAAAAACCCAACGTAGGCGCCGTGCCCGTGAGATTACAGAATATAGACTGCATCTCAATGACATTGGAAAAACGTCCATCTGAAGCAAAATCAGGTGTCTTGATTTTTATTAAATCATCTATATCTCTAATGAGAGGTTTAGTGCGGTCGACATCCGGCATATCCTGGTCGCTATATTTCATCTCTTGCCCCAGGGCTTCGGCTTCAATAGTATATACGTCATAATCAATAAAAGGAACGTCAATACCATACTTTTCCATAATTTGTAACGTGCCGGCCGGTAAAAAATCCGGCGTGGTATAAAACCGTTTTGCGTTGACGCCTAACTCCTTCATCACAAATTCATGTAACTGAGCGCACACGGGGACACGATCCGGAATTCCGTTCATGGCAGCTTCCATACGGTTGGCGCCTTCCTGAAAAGAAGAATAATCATTCTTAAAATCGACCATGTTTTCTATCTCCTTTTAATCCACAGATTACCCCAGTACCATCTGCCGGAGCTACGAGGCAGGCGCAGATTTCACAGATTTTAGTGGTCTATTGGGTTAAATTTCCCAAAGCTTGTCGGAGCGTTGCGTAGATCCCGCCATGCGGGGCTTCTTTTCGATTGTGAAAATCAGATGCGCGATACTCTGTCAGCTCTGCTGCAAGGCAGTTCATTTCTTTCCATCTATCATTATATCGTGAACATTTCAATTGAATTTTCAATAGATAGATTCATTTTTACTTTATTCGATTAGAAAAAATCTTTTTAGACGTGTGCATTTTGGAAATTTTGATATGGAAAAAAGAGGAATATTGGAATAAGCGGTATGGTTTCTATTGAGCCAGAGCAAAAGAGTTGTTTTTAATGCTCAACCACAATATTGCAGATATTAAAGAAATGATTTCAAATCTAAATCAAAGCCACTCGTGGGCTGGTTTTGATGATGAATGTAAGGCAGCTAATATAGCATTGAAGATAAAAATTGGCGAAATTGGCTGATACTATATGTTGTGGCCAATCGATACTATTCAAATTCGTTAATACAAAATGATTTTATAGGATATTTGTTCGATATCACAAGTGTTTATTATTTTGCTATATATAGCAGTAAATCACCACCAGAGACCAAAAAGCCGTGATTGATGATATCACCAGTATTGATGGCCTTAAATTATTCCAGCAAAGTTGATATCCGCACTGCTGCAATGAAACGTCCTATGGCCGGATTATTACGCCCCCCAGCGATAAGTAACAATCGCATTTAGGAAAGTATGGATTTCTATTTTTTAATTAATTTTGATTGTGATTGATATCCTTGCTTTTGTTCGATGAAAGCTCTTTACCGCTGTACACTTCAACATCGGCTACATGCGTGGTGCAACCCTTATCCAGTAATCCCTCAATTTATAGCCGACAGCGGTACTATTTTCGGGACTGCTCGACCAAAATGCTGCCATTGTCTCGTACTGGATTACCGGTTGCAAGTAGTTTCTTTTTCGGTTGAAAAATATATGTTGTGCCCGGTTTTATCTCTTGTAAATAGTTGGTTTCCTTATAATTGTCAAACTTGATAGTGAGTGGATGGCAATCTGCTCGAGGTATATAGAAGCGTACGCATCCTTGTTTATTAGTTTTGAAACAACCCAGTCCAACAAGAACGACTTCTCCACCACAAATCGGATTTCCCTGTTGGTCAAGAAGCTTAATCAAGCTTGAACGTCGTAACGGAAAGTATTTGGCAATCAACTGCCTGAATTTACCTGCGCTATTAGGTGCCGGCATTCCAGCCACTTGTTTCAGCACATCCTCTTCATAATCTCCATGTTTTTTAGGAGTCTTCCAATTTTCTCCATATTTTAGACGCAGGTATTCCTCGGGGGGATTTGGCACAAGGAAAGTATCTTTGAGAAAGGATATTTTCTTTAATTCCGTAAACAGACTAAGGGGGGATTTCTGGAAGGGGAACTGAATTATGTAGTCATCAACAACCTTATAACACTGCCAGTCAATTCTTGTTGAGTACTTAACAAGGGGTATATATGGACTTACACTCAGGTGATCTATTCTGGTAAGAAAACCGTGATTCCTGAAAGCTACAACAATCTGGTCAAGTGACTTCTCGGTTACACCGTGAAATCCAATTACCGAGCCCACGTCGACGTCGTCATCCCATGGCAGTAAATCGTTATCTCTAATCGCTCCGAGACAAGTTCCATGTCGAAGGAAAAAGGTCACTCCGAAACTATCCAGGATATGTTTGACCTCCTTTAGCGCCCTGATTGCATTACTTCGGTCTATTGGTTCTTCTGATTCAAGCCATTTATCTAACCTTTTATTATCTTCAGTGCTCATGCTACTATCCATCAATTTTCACTCTTCCTTAAATTATAAAAAGCATAATAAAATGGCACCAAAAATGATGCCTTGTACCAATCCTGGGGTATGACAATTATCCTCAGCGCCAGAAGCAAAGGATAAAAATTTTCTTTTTAAACTCAGAGTAAGGAATAATTTAAAGTTGCATGCCGTACCAGGAGCATCTCAATATGTAGTAGAGCCGGATATCAAGCGGCGACTCACCGGATCAATTACCGATTTGTTGTGCTGTTTTTGAATCGGGATCGTTTGCGATTTGTGTTTCATAATGCATTTTAGCAACAGAATCAGAATTTGTGGAATGTTTTATAAATTTGTATTGACGATTATACTCCACAAGCATGCTGCTACTGATCGCAGGGGTCCTGGGAAATACAATCAGTCGATCCTTGCTGACCGTGTTGAAATTATCGGCCCCATGTATTAGAAATTGGGCACCATGCTCATCAAGGACCGCATTGGTGATAATGTAGGGCGTCTCAACGACCTCTGACACATACCTGATTGATTCCAGTATCTCTTTTCTGAATTCCCATGTCAGCAAAGGTATGTGTCCTTTATATTTCTCTATGTCCTCGTCGGTTGAAGGCCCAACCACTACCTCCCCATATTTTGCGGCTTTCCTGAGAAGTCTTATATGACCGTGATGTAATAAAGTAACTGACATATCGACTATTACACGTGTGCTCATTATTTAGTTCCTCGCATGCTGATGAAATATTAAAATATATTGAAACTTCAATGTGTTTAGAACTGGTGAGCCTGGTCGGCCATACAGTCCCGAACTTGATCAATCGTCTTTAAACCGAGGGTTTCTTGATCGGTCTCTATCAATGTTACCTTAAACAAATAATTAGATGAAAGCGGCTTTTCAAACACCGCTGTGAACACAACACCGTGAACTTCAGGCATTGTATGCGTATCTGAGATGATTTCTCAAAATCTGCGGGAAAATGATATTTCTGCACTGGCTTTAAGGCTTAAGGGGAGCCGTGGAAACAAGTGCAGTGAACTCTGATGGGCTTCCATTAACGTGGCAGGATGCGCAAGATTTAAAAATCTTATCCTATCGTTTTGGGAATTGAGCTAATGAAATGGATAATCCTTTGCGTCGTTTAACTTTTCTACCATATTGTCCTTTTGGTCTTTATGGCAATATAACACTATTCCGTGGTTTTCTTTGAGACTCTGTATCTTTACCAGCAAAGAGCCATCTGTGTCAACAAGATTCTGGATGGTGGCTTTCAGATTGCACTGCTATACCTTGACTTTTCCTAAACGTTCAACATATCTTACTGTTTTTTCTTGTATATGAAGTAACGATATATTGAGAGTATCAAGCTTCTGGGGAAAGTTGTGATACTTACTGGTTTAGATGGCGATTTGAGCCTACACGAAATGTCATATAACTTGCCAGTATCTGAAATAATCAATGTTATCAAGAGATTGTGATATATTTTACATATACGTAACTCAAATCAACGATCATTATCCAGACAGGTTCATCTCTCAAACTCTACATATTGTGTATGCTCAATCCGAAACAAATTGCCATACCGGTGAATATTGCTTGATGTTATAATTGCCTTCAGATCAATTTTACTGCAGGTTTGTTTTGGAAATTGCAACGACTTTGTCAATCAACCTTCATCTGGTTATGCTAACATGTTGGATTGTATGCTTCATTAAGTATACTTATAAAATATTTTCAAAGATAGTTATAATTTTATTCACGAGTTATACTTCCCTTCTGACGGATCGCTTCAATCTGAAATGACAGATAGGGTATTAACATCCCAGTGCTGATCAGGGGCGTAGAGTTTAGTCATCATCCCTTCGGCGTGTTGTCCACTTGATGAAGTTTTGCTCAGATTAAGCTCAGCAATTTCATGGCTAATCAAATGGTTTCCTAACTCGAGTTTGGCCTTGTTTCCCATCATCTTCACTCCATATCGGGGAGCCCACCCTTCAACGAGTGTGTGCATCACCACATTTTCCTTGATCGAATAGGTATGAAATTCAATCTGGGCGGATCGGCTGAGAGGGAGCTTTTCCGCATGCATTTTCAAAATTAGTTCATCATCCTCTCTAAGGGTAACTTCTAATTTCTCATCCTGATCCTGAAAAGTGATCTCAGCCAGAAATTTAGGATAATTATAGAAATGGATGCCACCCTTGAGAGCAATCTCGGTGGTAACCGGCAGATGATGGATATAGACTGAAAAACAATTCTTAAGCATCATCGAGATTGCGGAAAATCCTGGAAAAATGAATTTAGGTGGAAATTTGATTGGGATGCTCATTGCTATCTCGTTATAAGGTCCGATTGAAGTGTCGCGGTATTCAAAAGCTACAATTATAAACATACCGGTTCCAGGTAAGATTTCTATTGGTTTGAAATTGGGATGAGGAAGGAGCTTTTTAAATACACAACTTTAATACTGGAATACAATCTTTTATTTGATAAAACGGAATATTCGTATCGTTATGTAACTTTTTATTTGTTCTAAAAACTTTTCATGAACTATTGAGTTTTTGAATATGGATATAGTCATAGCCACAGGTAACTTGCAAACTGGAGCGGCTGAAGGGAATAACCGAATAAACAGATTATGGTTTAAAGACTTTTAATTTCAGTTCTTTTTTAATAGCTATTGAAGCATTCGTAAATCTTCTACCAACCGGCATTACCTGCCACCAGGCCTTTAAACCGTGCGCGTATCTTAGTGTCAACGTCTTCCGAAAATACTGCGGGGTTATCCCTGGTAAGAATCTTTCTTGCTTCATTTAGAGCGTTGTTTTGTGCATCAGGACGCCCCTGATCTTCCCAGGATTCGCGCATGGCACGTGTTGCCACGGTTGGAAAGACTGCTGTGGTGCGCATATGGTCAATGGTGTGTGTATGTTCCATGAAAGTGCCTCCAGGTCCTATTTCCGCGATTACATCAAGAGCAAGATTTTCATCGCTGAACTCCAGGCCTTGTTTGATACGTTTTAGCATTAAGGCAATTTCACTGTCTATTACGGCCTTGGCAAAATCGAATGCCATGAGGCTGTTTAAAAGCCCGCCCATGTTTAACATATCCGCTCCTGATAGAACAGCCCCTGTTGTGTTCATGCCGGTTTCGTATCCGGATTGAGCGTCGTTAGTACGGGCATTTGTAACGCCGATATAGCCACCTGACGGAACATTATAGAATTGGGCCATCTGAGAATGAGCCATCTGTAGAATTCCGGTTTCAATTGCCCCGGGTGCATAGTTGGCTGTACGCATATCAGCCACGGTCGATAAAACGGCATATATAAGAGGTGTTTTGGGACGGGCCATCTGCATGAGGACGCTTAATGCTAAAAATTCAGCATTACCGAGTGCCAATGTGCCTAATAATGTCATGGGTGCTGTCATACCCGCGTTTGGAACGATGCTTCCATATGCAGGCAATCCGTTCTCGACGAGGTAGAGTATCTCTTCTATTGATTCTATGTCCATGGTCAAAGGTGAAATTACCGGACAACCATGATGGGTAATAATGGGACGTTCTTTATAAGCCTCTTCGCTTCCGGCAACGATAGCGCCGAGTTCTAATACCTGCAGAAGCTCCTTCATGTTAGGAGTATTTCCACGGACCGGCTTTATGCAGTTTTTTATTGCAGGGTAGAAACGTGAAATACTAAATTGTCCTTCCGGAGCGTCATCAGCAAGCGTAGAAATAGAAAAGACATCAAAACCCGGCAATTCATTAATGAGAAATGCGATATTTGCGATGTCCGATGATGTACCGGGTCGCTCTTTGCCGGTTTGCGGGTCAATTACATTAGGGGCGGAGCTTGCCGTCACTACCACGGGACTCTCTTCGGGAATTGTTTTGTCAAATTTCGGGTCACGACCTTTAAAGGTAAATGTTGGAACAAATGCCTTACGATATTCTTCGACTATATTGCGAGGAATCTTCACGTTTGTGGTTTCGGAATTTACTCTGCACCCATGTTTGGCATAAATTTCCCGGGCCTTATCACTCCGGACAAGGATCCCGACATTTTCGAGGATCTCCAGGGATGCTTCATGAACCCGTTCAACCTGCTCCGAGGTAAGAAGTTTTGTATATTGCATTTTGTCTCCTTTCGATAATTCAAATGATTTTTCAATACTATTTTACAATATGGATGTACGTTGATTCAAGAACTTTCTGAAAGAGACCTTTGCAAAACGCCCCCTTTTGTCCAATTTCTGTGTTAGGCTCAAATTTTAATCCTCGAAATACTCAATGTATGCCTGTGGTTAAAATTTTAGCCTGCCTTGAACTTGAACAAAATTGAACATTTTTCAAAGGTCTCTGAAAGTAATTGATAATATTCTTGACATAATATATTTTGTTGTTCAGAAATAATATAGCTGTTTGAAAAGATTGCCGCTTCAAAGATAATTAAATATACTTTCTTTCAAAATCAATAATAAAGGTTATATAAATGAACCTAAACCAATTAAAAATTTTTTATCTATCTGTCAAGTGCGGAAATTTAAGCGCTGCTGCAAGGGCACTTTGTATTACCCAGCCGGCTGTAACAAAGGGAATTCAGAGACTTCAGGAGCATTATGAAATCAAACTTCTCAACCGCTTTGGGAAAAAACTGGCTTTAACAGATGCTGGGAAAGCACTTTATGTGATTGCCGAAAAAATTTTCGACCTGGAGAGACACGCCGAGGAGAGCATCCGTGATTTTCAGCAACAGAAAAAGGGGCATATACGGATTCATGCAAGTGAAAGTTTTGGGGCTTACTATCTTCCTTCCATAATTAATGTCTTCAGCAAATCGAATCCTAATATACGGATTTCAGCAACCATTTTGCCAAGCGAACAGGTTGTTGAAAATGTAGTGGCCCTTAACAACGATCTGGGGTTTATATCCTATCCGATTGAACACAAGAAAGCGCTGATAAGGGAAATCCTGGAAGACAGTCTTGTAATTATCGTTCCGTCCGACCATCCTTTTAGCAGAAAGAAATACCTAACTCCCCGGGATATCAATGGACAGAAAATGATCATTAACGAAAAAGGATCCACTCCCCAAAGGGTTATCGCTGAGTTTATCAAAAAGAACAAAATCTCCATCTCTATTCCTATGGAGCTTTCCAGCAATAGAGCCATCAAGAAAGCAGTTGAAGATAAGGCAGGTATCGCTTTAATATCACGGAATATTGCAAGTGAAGAGATTCAAACAGGTAGATTAATAGCAATTCCCTTATCTGATAAAGCTATTAAACGAAAATTCTATCTGGTGTATCATAAGGATAAATATATTTCGGATTCGCTAAAGCGATTGATTGAGATGGTGGATAAGTGGGCAGCGGAATATACAAAAAATTTATTGTAATTTTTAATATCTCTTCCGCTTGTCATAGCGAAGCGAAGAGCCCGCTAATCGTGGCGGCGGGGAACTTCACTCTTTGTTTTCATTCTTAATATACACACAAGTCTGCCGGATTGATAAAATTGTGAGTGCATCAGTAATTCTGCCATCATCGATCATCTGAAGTATTTCTTCTAATGGATACTTTACAACATGAATGATTTCATCCTGATCAAGATTCTGTTCGGATATGGTAAAATTCCGCGCAAGATATACATAGATCATTTCATCGGAATAGGAAGGAAGTATGTGAACATTGATAAGTTCGTTAAACTCTCCGGCCACTAATCCTGTTTCCTCTTCCAGTTCACGCTTTGCACAAGTCAGAGGGGATTCGCCGGGATCCATAGTGCCTGCGGGAATTTCCAGTAAATAATCTCTCACAGCATGCCTGTATTGTAATGTCATGGCAATAGTTCCATCATCAAACAAAGGAACGACAGCAGTTGAACCCGGATGACTCACCATTGCCATTTCTGCTTTTGTTCCGTTGGGAAGGGTTACATCTTCCACCACAAAAGAAAAGGCTTTTGTATTATGTATTTCTCTGGTTTTGCTAATTTTGGCTTTTTCGCGTAACATTTCTTCCATCCTAAAAATCGGTAACATTCAAAATGTGTTCGTATAATTGTTTTCCCAAATAAATGGGATCCATTTAACAATCATTCGGTAATGCATATTTCCGAAAGACGATATCAATTTACTTATTAGGGAGTGACCAAATATTTGGGATTTAACAGACAGCTTCTTTAACACTATAGCTTATGTGGCGCAAATCCCGAATATTTGATCACCGTGAGCACTATAGGAAATATACAGTGATATCGCCTTTCGGAAACATCCATTACCTTTTCAGATTTTGAACGCTTTCAAAACAAGGCGAACACTTTTGAGCGTTACCAAAAAATCAGATATACCTTTATTGATCAAGAATAAAATTGAGGTCGAGAAGCTGATCCAGACTTGTAATGACCGGGACTGATATTTGTACGTCCGGCCACGAGCGACGAACGGAATGGTGCTTAAGCCAGACGGGTTGAATATTTGCATCATTGGCGCCACAGATGTCGATCCGCCAATCGTCACCTATGTAGACAGCTTCACCGGGAGATATGCAAAGTTTGTTAAGACACAAATGAAAGGGAGCGGAGTCAGGTTTGGGAGGTACATCCGCTTCTCCGGCTACAATAATGACTTCAAAGAATCTTTCGAGTTCGGGAAACAGGCTGATTCGGTGTTTTCCTGAAGCATTTTGTCCCTGGGTATTTGTGATAAGACCCAATTGATAGTGAGCGTTAAGCTTTTCAAGTACTCGTATGGTCTCGGGAAATGGGACA
This sequence comes from uncultured Desulfobacterales bacterium, assembly GCA_964561845.1. GTDB lineage: Bacteria > Desulfobacterota > Desulfobacteria > Desulfobacterales > JAUVVS01 > JAUVVS01. The sequence continues at coordinate 18,582 of CAZLRK010000025.1, forward strand.
GTTTCGGCCTTTACACGTTCCCAATATTCGCTTTCCCATATTTCAAGACGATCTAAATTGGGCTCCAGACAGTAGTAATAATAAACTTCCTGCCATATGGATTTTCTAGAAAAAATAGATTTTGCATGAAAATCTTTTCGAATACGCCGATAGTTCGATAGAAATTCATCCCATAATGTCAAACTGAGATTTGAAAAAAGCTTTGCCTGTGCCTCTTTTTCAGCTGCGCGGAATCCATCGGCTGAATTCACAAGGGTTTGGCCAAAATCAAATAGTATAGACTTTATCATAATGATGAATTCATCTTTTTACGAATTTATCAGGATTAATCCTTCCCCCATTTTTTTAGATAATCACCAAAAAGTTCCTCATCACTCGGTATATGTTCTTCAATGGGTATGGAAAGCCATGTATAGTTTAAAAAATGTTGCCAGTTTACGTTTTCGCTAACAATGTTGCCGGCCCAGGAGCCGCATCCCAGGGTGTCGGTAAATGGCAGGCCGCTGCCCCAGCCGCCGCTGTTCGCATAGGAATGAGGCATGCTGCATACAACTCTACCGACATTCGTCTTTACGGCAAGTTCCACTCTGCGCTCGTCTTTTTCGGTGTGGATGGATACGGAATGGCCTTCTCCGGAAAATCTTTGCATGGCTTTAACGCGTTCAACGATTTCATCAAAGTCGTTCCATTTCCATACCGTTAATACCGGAGATATTTTTTCTCCCGAGAATCTGTCTTCAGGCCCTACCTTTTCACCGAGAACCATGATGAACTTGGTATTCTCAGGCACGTTTAGCCCTGCAAGGTCGGCAATAAAACGTGCAGATTTGGCCACGACATCACGATTAAGCGTATGACCGTCCGGCCACATGGTTTGTCTGAGAGTTTCTCTTTCTTCGGTGCTGCAAAGATATCCACCCTCCGATTTTAGGCATTCAATCATTTGATCGTAAACTTCATCATAGACAGCCACTGCATTTTCTGACGAACAGGACGCGGCATTGTTAGCAATTTTAGAAAGCATGATCTTATGAGCGGTACCTGGGACATCTACGGTTTCATCAACAATCGATACCACATTCCCAGCGCCTACCGTCTGTGCTGGTTTGGCGGCGCCATACACCACCTTCACCAGTGCCGCGCCTCCGGTTGCAACCGCAAAGTCACAGTTAGACATCAGTTCACGTGTTTTTTCATGGCTGGTATATTTTATGCATTGCAGGAGATCCACGGGAGCGCCGATTTTCTCCAGTGCTTTTCTCCCGTATTCAACCGCGAGGTATGAGCTTCCCTGTGTTCTCGGGTGAGGTGATACAATCATTGCGTTTCTGGTTTTTAATGTACTCAATCCAAGGCAGCAGATAGTAGACTCTGGATTGGTACAGGGGACTACATTGGCAATTACCCCGATGGGTTTGGCATATTTTCTGATTCCTTTCTCTTTATCCTCTTCTATCAGACCGCATGTTTTTGCATCGCGCTGATCCCACAAGGTTCCCAGGGTTTTAGTCTTAATTTTATTCAGTTTATCTTCATAAACACCGATTCCTGATTCGTCTACGGCAAGTTTGGCCAACGCCTTGCGTGTTTCTTCTTTTTGCCACTCCCAGCCGACCGCCTGAACCATCTCGTCTACTTTTTCCTGGGGCCAGAATTCGACCTCTTTAAAAGCTTTTTTCGCGCGTTCATACATTTCCTGGATGTTGTCTTCCATAGTTTTTATCTATCCTCCGTTTATATTAAAATTGTAAAAAGATGCAAAGCCAGACATCGTCAAATTGTTGAGTGGTTAAGTGGTTGAGTTGGAAAAGAATTATAGTAACCGTTAACCGTTCAGAGGTTCCCCGCCCAGCGGGATCTTAGACAAGGTTCAGGGTTTACGATTTTTTCATATTATTCCTTTTAACCATTTAACCAATAACAAATAACTAATAACTCCCAATTGGGATTGGTTGTCCAATTTTTGCAAAACAGCTATTATTAAAACTACTTAACGACTCAACCATTCAACGACTCAACCACTCAACTATTTAACGATAGGAATGGTGTATCCCATCTCTTTAAATGCTTCCTTGGCTACTACAAAGAAATCTTCAATATCCTTATTTGTTATTTGACCAAGGTTGCACAGTCTAAAAGTTGCTAATCCAAACATCTTTCCGGGATAAATAGTGAATCCCCGCTCATAGCAATAGTCATGAAGTTTAAAGAAGTCAAATTTTTCATCTTCCGGAGCTTTGACTGTAACGACCAGGTGGCCTTGAATTTCTTTATTAATCACGGACTCAAGACCAATTTCCTCCAGTCCTTTATAGATAGCTTCCCAGCAACCTGTCAAACGCTCCCATCGTGCCTGTTCTCCTTCCTCCCAGTATTCCTTTATTGCCTGCTGCAGGGCATACATTGTCTGTACCGGAGGAGTAAAGTGCATCTCGCCGACCCTTTCAAAAAAATCATACTGCATGTAAAGATTACAGTAATATGAACGCCTTGGATAATCTTTTGATTTTTCAATTTCGTCTATTTTGCCGACAACCCATGAAGCGCCTGTCATACCGCAAAGACCCTTTTGGGCTGAAGACATTAAAAAATCGATATTTTCCTCTTCAATATTGATGGGAACTAGCGCATAGGTAGAAATTGTATCGACAATAAAGATGCAATCATGGTCGTGAGCAATCTTTCCGATTTCATTAACGGGATTCAATACTCCGGTGCCTGTTTCGTGGTGCACAGTGGCAACTACCGCAATGTCTTTGTCTTTTTCCAATGCCTCCCTGACTACGTTCAAATCAGGCAAACCGGTGGATGGAAATTCAAGATTTACACAGGGTATATTGTAGTAACCGGCAATCTCCGCCATTCTTGCAGAATATGCCCCGTTGTTTACGATGCATATTTTTTTATTTTCAGGGACAAGCGAGTTGACACAGACATCCTGTATGATTGTACCGGAGCCGGTGAAGATTACAGCCGTATACTTTGACGGGTCACCATGTACGACCTTGACCATCTCTTTTCTTGTGTTTGTCATAATATCGACAAACTCCTGTTCTCTAGGACAAATATCAGGAACCACCTGGGCGTATTTTACGGCGTCACTTGTCGTGGCCGGGCCGGGATTCAATAGAACATTTCTTTTTACAGGTTTTACAACTTCCATTTTTATACCTCTAAATTTTAAAATTGAAACACCGAAGGTGCACATTCATTCGATGTTGGACGTTGGATGTTCGATGTTGGACGTTCATTTTTTATTTTAGTTCATAGTTTGTTTAATAAAATATGTTGCATTTAGATTTACGCCGAGTTAGAAGCCCTGAAATTACAGCTTCCCGACTTTCTTTATCCCCGATTTCTTGCTGGGGTCTTCAACCTCTTCGATGATGCTGAAGCCGCTTCCCCTGACTTTTTTCATCTCCTCAAAGCGGGCTTTCCATTCATCGGGCGTGCTGCATACAGCTGATTTCGCTACCTTTGCGCGATCCGTAAGGGGCGGTACAGGACGGTCTTCAGGGCCATCATAATCCTCTTCGGGTGTCAGTTGCTGCCCGAGCCTGGTCGATTCTTCTCTCTCGACCTCTTCGATGTAATGGGCACCGGCGGCAAAAGAACGGGTGATGGCCAGAATGGCCCAGGTGGCTTCAGGTGTAAACCCTAAATCCATCATGGTAGCGCCTGTGGCGCCAAGCATATCCAGGTCTACTGGTTCATCACAGGTTTTCTGAGCGGCTTTAACTATTTCATTGGTAAAGGCAACGTATTTACCTGCCACTCCCAGCTTTTCAGCCTTGGCAAACATTCGTTTGGCTGCCGGATCCTTTAGCATCAGACTTGAAACCCCAAGAGCTTCGTTGTTTAAGTTTTCCTTAACAAGGATTTCGGCAACCTCTGTAGTGGTTTTTTCTTTTTTTTCAGCCATGGGTAAATAATTATCAAGCATATTGCCAAAAGCCGAATAAGCCCCGTATGCATGCCCAAAGGCCATGATCGATGCACCGCACGCCTGTGTCAAAAATGTTTTTGACCTGGCCACAATTCTCGAGATGGCTGCCGGAGAAGAGAGCCCATCCTCCAGTGCCAGAATCATAACATAGTTGAGCATCTTTTCTTCTTCGATGGTGGGAATTCGGGCCTGATAATCAATAAAGAGAACTTCGATAACGCCGTACCCTTCTTCCATGATTTCCGTAGTGTCATAGCCCCGGGTAACGATCCTGTGGACATTTTTATACGCGACTTCAGAGACCCACTGGAAAGGCGCCCGTTGGGTATCGCGAGGCATCGTACCGTACTCACGGTCATAGTAGTCAAATGGATTTTTCGGACTGCCGAGGTTCCCTATTTTTCGTTCACGCTTGGCTTTATTCAACGCGTCTGCTTTTTCCTTATCTAGATAACCCATTTCTTGTATTCTCCTTCTTCTTTCTGTTTCTTCGCGTATTCCTGGCGTTCTTCCTGCTTGGGAACGATTCTGTCTTCCGGGCCAACGTATTTAATCATGGAGAGGTCGATCATCTGGACCATGGGTTCGTTTCTGGAAGCCCCCCAGGCGCGGCCCTTTTTCATATTGAAAAGAGCATGGGCAGCACAACTGAAGCCTCGAACCACGCTACCGATGCACCATCCTGCATTGGGTGAAAAACCGATCTCCATGAGGGCTGTGTTTCCCGAACCGACCACATTAACCCCAACATAAGAACGGCCATCGGCTTTACGCCGGGCATGAAAATACTTTTCAACGGCCCGTTGGAATTCCAGATAGACGCCTTCAAGTTCCAGTTCTTCCTGTTTCAGATGAATCGGCTCTGCCCTGGGGTCACTGTCGATGTGCTGGGGCTGCCCCATTCCCATGACCGGCCTTTTCGCGTCCATATATTCGTCCACAAGGGTCTTGGCCATTTCGTCGACTGATTTTCCCTCCTTTTTTGCCCGTTCCAGATACTTGTTGAGCATATAACCATGGGCGGCCCCGGGGCCGTGGACACCGCCGAAAGTAGAAACCGCGGCAGCGACACAAACGGGAAGATTGGGTCTTCCAGCACTGACGCCGATGGCGCCCACTGCGGAAGGTGACATTGAATGTTCAAGAAACACACCCATTTCATATTTAAGCATCTTTTCTTCATCCTCTGTGGGTATCCTGTTCTGAAACAGAACGAACATGGCATCGTAAAAAGAATACCCTTCTTCGGCCAGATCACTCAGGTTGTACCCCCGTAAGACAGTCTTTTCTTCAGTCTTATATGAAATGGCCGTTTTTCTTCGAAACAAAGGTTCCCTGTCCATTTTTTCCTCCATTTTAAATCATAATTGGTTTTTATCTGTCCTTAAATTACCCAAAAAATAAAACTGCGCAATTAACTATATTTTAAATATAATGGTTTCGTAAAAAGCAAAAAAAATTTATTTTACGAACGTTTTAAGTTTAAGGTTTTAGGTTTTAAGTATCTGTAAAAAATTGTAATACCATAACTTCAAACCTAACACTTAAAACTTAAAATGTGATGAATTCGGTTTTTTACGAATTCATCAAATATAAGTCAAACTAATAATTATTATATTGATTATAACAAATAGTTATCGATTCAATTTTTGTAAAAGCCTTAAGCTTATCAGCTCAAACCGATTAAAATTACTCCAAAAGAAATAAAAACCGATCCGACTAATTTCTGTCTCGCGTTCTTCTCTCCCAACCAGGCGATTCCATAAATTGTTGAAAAAACGATACTTACTTCTCGAACAGCAACCACATAACTGACATTGCTCATTCGAAATGCAAAAAGGATCATCATATAGGTAAAGAGCACCAGGAAGCCGCTTGCCAAAATGGCGCCTTTATTTATGCGCCATTCTGCTTTCAACCTTATTCGCTCTTTTGCCAATACATAAGGGGATAAAAGAATCCAGGTGATAAAAAGCATCAGATAAATATAAACCGGCGGATAGACAATACTCACACCCACTTTGTCTACCAGAGAATAAGCCGCTATGGTTCCGCCTGTACACAATGCCCATAAAGAGGCACCGCTTCCCAACGCCTTAAAGGGAGCGAAAAAGGATTGTCCTGAAAAGGACTTCAAATGGAGTACATAGATACCGAAAATGATCAAAGCAATACCGATGATTCCAGGAAGAGAAAGTTTTTCATGGATTAAAACAACCGCCAGAAACGGCACAAAGAGGGGGCCTGATCCCCGGGAAAGAGGATATACCAGTGAAAGATCGCCACGTTCATAAGCTCCTCCCATGAACCAGAAGTAGAGAGCGTGCAGTACGCCGGTTGCAGCTATGAATATCCATCCCATGTGCGAGATGTTCGCCCGGGGCCAAAAGTAAAGGAACATGGGGAAATAAAGAATTATTCCAATTAACAGAAACCACCAGGTAAAAACAATCTTCCTTTTACTTTTCTTGGATAGATAGTTCCAGCCCGCGTGTAAAAAAGCAGCCACCAATACAATCCCCAGGGCCAGTCCGCTCATATGAAGGTTCCCTGCTGGAGTAATGGAGTATTGGAGTACTGGAGAAATGGGATTGATATGTGATTCATGTTTAGTATTTCACGTTGCATGTTGCGTATTGTGTAATACATGAATTTTACACGAGTCGGAGGCTTTCATATGTAAGGCACTTAAGGGTGAAGCCATATCTGCTAATAATAGCCCTTAATAACGCAGCAGGTGAAAGCCTCCGGCTCTGTCCGGATTGTGATATTGAAATCGTTCGGCTTATTCGTTTTGAATGTGTTTTATGAAGCTTCTTTAGCTTTTTTTTCTTTACTTAACGCTTCTGCTTCCTCGAAAATTGAATCTAACGATTTTTGAACATCCTCCGGTAGAGGCTCGGGTTTATGGTTTTTAATAATATCTAGTGCCTTTTCATAAGACTTTTCAACAAAATCCGGACATCCGGAAGCTTCCCAGCTTTCACGGCTTCCGCGGTCGATCAATTTGCCCTGGGTTTGCTCTCTCATATGTGTAAAGGTGTGATCGTGAGATATAAATTCACCACCAGGACCTACCTGTTTGACGACATCAAACGCTATTTGCTCATCGGTTATGGAAATACCTTTGACTGCCATTAAGACCATTTCGAGCATTTCGTTTTCCATAACAGCCTGAGCATAATCCCAGGTTAACCCGCTATCAAGCATCCCTACGCCATAAATCAGGTTGGCACCTGCCAACGCTGGTAACAAGGCGGTTATAGTAAACTCATGGGCTGCCTGAGCATCGGGTATTTTGCTGTCACTCTACCCACCGGCAGCCCAGGTAGGTATTTGATAAAATTGCGCAAGCTTGGCAATCGCCGCACTGAATAGAGCCGATTCAGGGGCACCCACAGCAGCAAGTGATGTTTTCAGATCCAATATTCCGGTAGTGGTACCGTATATTAAAGGATGGCCTTTGTGAACTGCTTGACCTAAAACAATCATACTTGCAACTTCAACGTTATGGGTTACCAGAGCACTTGCCATATTGATGCAAGTGGTGCCCCCCATCAATCCCATGGGATTAATTTTTGAGGGAACCCCTAAACGGCATGCTTCGATAAAAACGTCTACAGCCTCCCCTGAATGCACTAAAGGGCTGATTGGGTCACAAGTTGTCGAAAACAGGGGCCTCTCTTTGAACTTATCCTCTCCTCCGGCGACTATCGACGCCATTTTAATGCAGGTTTTTAAATTTTCTGTAGTATTGATGCCTATATAGCCGTGTTTAGTACAATTGTTTAAAAATGATTTGGTATTATAAATACACGCTACGTCCTGTTCCACATCACTTGGTGTCAAGGGCCTTTCAAAAACAATTATTTGCTCTAAAGCATCTAAAAATCTGGTGCAATCATCTACATCTGCCTTTTTAGGCAGTCTTACTTTTTTTGTATGCGGATCTATCATTTGTGGGGCTTCACCAAAGTTAACAAATCCGGTTCGATCTTTTTCGCAAATATAATCATTTTCAGGATTCCTTGCGCAAGCCCTGAACGTTGGCGGGCAGGAACGGATTGCATCTTCTGCAATGCTTGCGGGAATTTTAACAATTTTTGTATTCGGGTCTACAGTACACCCACAACCGTTAAATATTTCCAGAGCTTGTTGACTTTCAACTTTTACGCCAATGTTCCAGAGCATATCCAGTGTTGCCAGATGAATTCTATCCAGATCATCGTCTGTAAAGATTTTCAGACCAAGCCCGGAGATACAGCCGGTTCCTGCTTGAAAATTTCTTACTGCCATGGTGTTTTCCCTCCATTATTATTAATTACGAATTTTTTAAATCAAGTTAATCCTGTCTAAAAAATTAGCCTAAATATTACCGAATCTCTTTATTTGACAAAGCTACATATAAATCAAGCTAATTATTATCATATAATTTATAATATAAAGTTATCTTTGACGGTCTCGTAAAAAGCCCAACTTCTGCGTTGTGCTGCATTTCGTAATCATTCAACGTACGATAAGTACGCCTCATAATTACAAAATTTGCACGCCTTGAATTTGAACTTTTTACGAAACCGTCTAAATCGAACTTTTTACATGTTCATCATCTTTAAATGCTTGTTTATATTAGCTCTGCAAAAAATTGAATAATACTTGACAAAAGAGGTAATTTAAATTCTATTTTTAAAAATTATGCCTGAAAATAGAATATCATCAGCCGAAGCCGGCAGATCGGTTACTTTAATTGGAGCCCTTGTCAACGGCATTCTAATTCTGTTCAAATTTTTGGCAGGTATATTCGGCCAAAGTCAAGCTCTCATAGCCGATGCCGTCCACTCCGTTTCTGATCTTTTTACCGATGTTATTGTCCTGATTGGTTTTAGAATTGGGCGAAAGGCTCCTGATGAAGAACACCATTTTGGTCATGCTCGTATTGAAACCTTAGCATCTGCTGCCGTGGGAGTGGCTCTAATTGTTACCGCTTTGTATCTTGGAATAAAGGCTTCTTTTAATATTTATAGTCATTCTGAATACCACCCAACCTTTCTGGCACTCATAGGGGCCGGTATTTCCATAGTATTAAAAGAGATTTTATATCATTACACTTTACATGTGGGAAAGCGTATTAAAAGCAAGCTAATCGTAGCAAATGCCTGGCATCACCGTTCAGACTCCCTTTCTTCCGTAGCTGTCTTTTTTGGAATTGTCGGAACTTATATTAAGCCTTCCTGGCACATACTTGACTCATTTGCCGCCCTTTTGGTATCCTTTTTTATTATAAAAGTCGGCCTTGAGATTCTTAACAGCACCTTGCGTGAATTTACCGACGCAGCTCCTCGACCAGAGATACTTAGCAAAATAAGTCGCTGCATTCGAAATATAGAGGGAGTGGTTGATACTCATGATCTCAGAGTTCGAACCTCAGGAGGTCTTTATCAAATGGAAACCCACATCGTGGTTGACGGGCAGTTAACTGTTGCCGAAGGGCATAGGATAGCAAAGATAGTGGAAAGCTATTTACATGAAGAAGTTGAGGATCTCGACAGAGTCATTATTCATGTTGATCCGTTTTAATCCACAGATTTCGCCGATTACACAGATTACTCGAATTACTTGAAGGGCGAGGGGATCATATGTCATAACCCCCTAAATGTGAAATTTACAGGGTTTAATTCCCCGCAGCTTGCTGCGATAGAGAAAATAAAACACTTATTTTGATATCTTGCGGCTTGCCGCGGGGTAGTTCATACGTTGCCAATTCTTTGCCAAATAGAGGAAAATTTATGGAAAAACTTATTATTACCGTTGCTTTAACCGGAAATGTACCAACAAAGCAGATGAATGCCAATTTGCCTGATACACCGGAAGAAATTGCAGCTGATGTGCGAAGGTGTTCAGATGCAGGTGCTGCAATTTTTCACGTACACGCCAGAGATGCCCATCAAAAACCAACCCTTGATATTTCCGCGTACAAGGAAACCGCCCGTCGAATAAAGGAAACCACTCCTGAAGTCATCATTCAACTATCCACTGGTGGCCGGGCCGGTAAAGATTGGGACGACAGAGCGAATCCTGTGAAGTTGCTTCCTGAAATGGGGTCTTTTACTACGGGTTCGAACAATCTTCCGGGTATGGTTTATGAAAATTCTCCCCAATTTATTGAGTATTTGGCTAACGTATTTAAAGAGACCGGAGTTAAGCCTGAGATTGAAGTTTTTGAAACCGGTATGATTAACAACGCTATTTATCTTCAGAAAAAGGGGCTTATCAATGCACCGCTTCATTTTAATTTCGTCCTTGGAGCACCAGGCTCAATGCCGGGCACAGTAAAAAACCTGCTCTTTTTATCAGAGAGTATACCGGAAGGCTCCACCTGGTCCGTTACCGGAATCGGAAAGGTTGAAATTCACATGGCTGCAGCCGCTATTGTGCTTGGCGGACATGTGAGAGTCGGGCTCGAGGATAATCTTTATATGCCGGATGGCTCACCTGCATCTAATTTAAAGCTTGTAGAAAAGATTGTAGCCATTGCAAAAGAGGTCGGAAGAGAAATTGCAACTCCTGGTGAAACCCGCTCAATTCTTTCCCTTAATCCTAAATTCAAGGACAGCATTTTAACTTCTTTATAAATTACTCGTAACATTTTAGCCTTCTGAGAAAAATTAGAGATAGCAAGCTTTAAAGGTTGTTTAATTTTAATCGTGTAAAACTAAAATGTTACCATTAATCTAAAAATCTGCCTATTCCGTGAGAATATCACCCAGATTGTTGCTCAACTTTACAAATTCTTGCACTGTAAGTGTTTCGGCGCGCCTGGTGGGATCGATATCAACATTTTCCAGTGCCTGTATAGCTTCACTCGCATCGACATGAAGTTCGCTGCCAGAAAGAGCATTTTTTAAAGTTTTTCGTCTCTTTGAAAATGCTGCTTTTATGACTCTGAAAAAAAATAATTCGTCCTTTGCCGGATATTCAATTGTATTTTTAAATCTTATTTCGAGAACCTCGGAATCGACTCTTGGCTTCGGGAAAAAAAGAGATGCTTTGACTTCCGCAAGTTTTTTTATATCTGCACAATAATTTAGCATAACCGTAAGCCTGCCGTAATCCTTGCAACCTGGTTGCGCGGTGATTCTTTGTGATAGTTCCCTCTGAAACATAAGAATGGCTCTCTTTACGTATCTTCTGAAATTGATGAGTTGGATAAGAACTTGTGAAGAAATATTGTAGGGAAGGTTTCCGATTATAATTATTTTTCTGTTTGCATTTTTAGCAAATGTATTAATATCAACTTTTAATATATTTTCTTCTATTAAAACAACATTTGAAAGACCGTTTGCATGAAGTTCTGCTTTTAAAAGTTCAATTATCTTGTGATCCCTTTCAACCGCATAAATCTTTCCCGAGATACGGGCCAGAGGAATTGTGAGTGCACCAAGGCCGGCTCCAATTTCCAGAATGATATCTTCAGGGGAGATTCCTGAACGGGCTATAATCATTTCAGCGATGGAAGGATTATCCAAAAAATGTTGGCCCAATTGTTTCTTGGCATGCACGCCGTGAGAGGCAAGTAATATTCTTGGAGATGTCATATGGTATTTTTTCTTGAGCGAAGTATTGTAAATATTTTATATGTTATAAAGTAGCTGATAATACCCGGCAGGATTCCTATTATTATTCCTCCGATTATCATTGCTATGGCAACATCTGTCCCCATCTTAAAAAGTTCTAAAATCGATTCGATTTTTTTTTCAAAGGGCGAAGAATTACCTAAAATAAACATTCCAACTTTGTAGCTCCCAAGATAGAAAAATGGTATAACCGGAATCCCAATACCGGAGCCAATTGCAGCAGCGGCTTTGCTCGCCCGCAAAATAAATGCCAGGGCTACGGCTAGTATGGTTTGGAAAGGAAAGGTGGGGGTTGCGCAAACAAAAATGCCAATTCCCATTCCCATGGCAATATACCGGGGATCACCATCAAGTTTTTTTATTCTGTTGATATATTTCCTTATATTATCTTTCATCTGCATAATCATAAATTACCATGAAAAATAATTCTTTTCAACGATTCATTCCACTCACCCGGTATCTTTCAGGTCTGTAAAGTTTCATTTCTAAATCTTGACTTTTATCATAGCGTTAAGTAGTTTTGTATTAATGGCTCTATTTAGACTATTGTCTTACCATTTATCCAGGGAGGACCGCATGGCAAGAAGAAAAGGAAAATCGATAAGTTTCGATGCAATGGTAAAATTTTTTATGCAGAATTACAATATTCCGACCAAGAAAGATATAGAAAAACTTATGGCCAGAATTGATCGCCTGGAAACTCTTATTACTACTTTAGCAGCATCCGGAAAGGACAGACGAATGTCAGGCAGACGCATTGCCAAAGATAAAACATCAGACATGTCAGCCTCTAATATAGTTTTAGGAATCATAAATAGATCACTAAATGGAACAGGCTTTGCTGAGATTCAGAGTAAAACGGGTTTTGGGGATAAGAAACTTCGGAATATTATTTATCGGCTGCACAAATATGGTAAAATTACTCGAAAGAGTAGAGGAATATATATGATATGTGATTGATGATTGGCGATTGACGATTGATGTTTGATCACTGCTGTCCGGTTAAAATTTTAAATAATCTTATAAACCATAGGAAACATACAGAATATGGATGTTTTCAAGCGGAATCGATTTGAAATCGCCTCTGTTTTAGTACGATAACGCACC
>CAZLRK010000026.1:0-31227 GCA_964561845.1 uncultured Desulfobacterales bacterium
TTTAATAGAATATGTTGCATTCGGATTTACGCTGGGTCAGGAGCCCTGAATTTACAAACCTTCCGTAGCCTCAACCGGATGGGTTTTTAGGTATTCCAGCCTGTTCAGCCCGTTAATATATGCCTTGGCGCTTGCCGTGATTATATCAGGATCAGCTCCACGGCCAAGTGAGATGAGACCGTTTTCTTGTAACCGTACAGTCACTTCACCCTGTGCATCTGTTCCACCTGTAAGGGCGCTTACGGAGAACCTTAGAAGTTCCGATTCTGTTCCAGTCAGTTTGGCAATGCTGTTAAAGGCTGCATCAATAGGGCCATTTCCGTAGCCTGCTCCCTGTACTGACCTTCCGTTTATTGTGAGTTTAACACTGGCCATGGGAAGAACTGTTGTTCCGCTTATTACATGAAGATATTCGAGGCAGAAGATATCGGAGGTGCGCAATATACCTTCCGTGACAAGAACTTCCAGATCTTCATCTACAACATGTTTTTTCTTGTCCGCAAGCTCTTTAAATTTTGAGAATATAAGTTTTAATTCTTCCTGGGAAAGATCATATCCCATCTCTTTTAAGTGGGTGCGGAGGGCGTGTCTCCCTGAGTGTTTGCCGAGTACAAGTTTGCTCTCGCTGAGCCCTATGGTCTCAGGCTTCATAATCTCATAGGTCATGGGATTTTTAAGCATGCCGTCCTGGTGAATTCCCGCTTCGTGGGCAAAGGCGTTGGCTCCCACAATGGCTTTGTTCGGCTGTACAATAATGCCTGTTATCATACTAACAAGCCGACTGGTCGGATGAATATGTTTGGTTTTAATATTGGTTGAAACAGGAAGATAATTGGATCTTGTATACAATCCCATTACAACTTCTTCCAGGGATGTATTTCCGGCTCTTTCTCCGATTCCGTTTATGGTTACCTCTGCCTGTCTTGCTCCTGCCGCTATTGCCGCAATTGTATTTGCAGTGGCAAGGCCAAGGTCGTTGTGACAGTGTACACTTAATACCGCATTTTTCAAATTTGGTGTATGTGCAATGACATATTTTACAAGGTCGCCAAATTCTTCCGGGATGGCATAGCCTACCGTGTCCGGAAGATTAATGGTTTTAGCGCCCGATTCAATGGCAGCTTCAAAAACCTTGCATAGAAAATCACGATCACTTCTTGACCCGTCTTCTGCGGAAAATTCAACATTTTCAGTCAGGGATCTGGCATATTTAACCGTCTCTACAGTGGTTTTTATAACTTCGTCTCTTGTCATGTTGAGCTTGTAATTCATATGGATATCAGATGTGGCGATAAAGGTATGTATTCTTGGTTTTGCGGCATGTCGGATTGCATTCCAGGCCTGATCGATATCCTCTTTTGATGTACGTGCCAGGGCGGCAACTTCGATTTTTTTTAACTTTCCGGCTATTTTAGAAACTGCATCAAAATCCCCTTCAGATGCAGCGGGAAAGCCTGCTTCCAATACATCTACACCAAGTTTTTCCAGTTGTGTGGCAAGCCGCATCTTTTCAGCTGTATTCATGCTGGCCCCGGGAGATTGCTCGCCGTCTCTTAACGTTGTATCAAAAATATATACTCTTTCACTCATGATTTCACTCCATGTTTAGGGTTGATTATTCTCACTTTCCTTTGAAAGCTTGTAATGAAAACTATCTGCAAGGGCCTGCCAGCTTGCTTCTATTATATCTTCTGACACGCCAATTGTACTCCAGATACGATCTTGATCCCGTGATTCTATTAAAACCCGGACCTTGGCTGCAGTTCCATCCCGTCCATCCATAACCCTTACCTTAAAATCTATGAGACCCATGGAATCAAGGTCAGGAAAAAATTTATCCAATGCTTTTCGCAAGGCATTATCCAGTGCATGAACCGGTCCTATGCCTTCAGCAGCCGTGATTTCCTTCTGGCCGTCTACTGATATTTTAATTGTTGCGTGGGCAGAGCATGGTTGCTCCTTGTCCTTTTCAACAGTTAATCTGAATGATTCAAGTTCAAAAAGAGGACTAAATTGATCCGTAAATTTTTGAATGAGGATTTTAAAAGATCCATCGGCCACATCAAACTGGTATCCTTCCTGTTCCATTTGCTTTATTTCTTCAACTATCTTACGGCTGTCATAACCGTTTGCACCAAGATCAATTCCGAGTTCTTTGGCTTTATATTCAACATTACTTTTGCCGGAAAGATCGGATATAAGAACACGACGCATATTTCCAACCAGTTCAGGATCCATGTGTTCATACGCCCTGGGCACTTTCATGATGGCGCTGACATGGATACCACCTTTATGAGCAAAAGCGCTTCTACCGACAAACGGCCTGGAGTTTAAAGGGATCATGTTTGCCGTTTCACTAATAAATCGGGAAATTTTTCTAATCTTAGTTAGGTTTTTCTTGGAGATGCAGTCACGATTCATTTTCAGGGATAGAATCGGTATAATTGACGTTAGGTCTGCATTGCCGCACCTTTCTCCATATCCATTAATAGTTCCCTGAACCATAACGGCGCCGGATCGTACGGCCGTTATAGTGTTGGCTACGGCGAGACCGCTGTCATTGTGTGCGTGAATGCCGATTTTGATCTTTATGCCGTGAGTTTTGTTGCTGTATTTCTCATACAAAATATTATTTACGTCGTTTATGATAGTTTCAATGTCAAAGGGTAGGGTACCGCCGTTTGTATCGCAAAGCACAATAATATCGGCGCCTCCGTCAACAGAAGCTATTAAGGTTTGTAATGCATAATCTCTGTTTTTTTTATAACCGTCAAAAAAATGTTCGGCGTCATAAATGACTTCGCGGTCATTTTCTTTTAAATACTCGACAGATTCACGTATCATCGCAAGATTTTCTTCCAGGGTGTTATTCATGACCTGCTCAACGTGTAGATCCCAACTCTTACCGAATATTGTTACCACGGGCGTATTACTTTCAAGAAGCGCTTTTAAATTCTGATCTTGGGCCGGGCTGATACCCGGTTTACGTGTAGAACTAAAAGCTGCCAAACGGGCTGTTTTAAATTTAGTTTTCTTTGCAAGTTCAAAAAAGTGTTTATCCCTTGGATTGGAACCGGGCCAGCCGCCTTCGATATATTGAATTCCAAGGTTATCCAGTCTCTTTGCTATCTTGATCTTTTCATTGACAGTAAAGTTAATATTTTCTCCCTGGGTTCCGTCCCTCAGGGTAGTGTCATATAACAGGATTGGCTCCATAATGTTCTCCTAACCTAATTGAGCGAAAATAATGCTCAATTAGGCGTTACTTGTTAATAGTTATTCGTTATTAGAATTTGATGATCGTCTCATTTTATAAATCTATGATTGATGAAATATAAAAACGGATATTATTCCTTTTAAACGATTAACCAATAACAAATAACGAATGGTTCGACATGCTCACCACCCTGAGCATAGTCGAAGGGTAACTCCCAATTGTTTTTTTCCTCAATTGGGGTCCTAACGTCTTTCCGGCCTTAAGGAACGAACTGCAACTCCCGCTTTCCACATTTCCGAGTTTCGCAGCACATCGAGTTCCTTTTGTAATTTTTCCCTGTAGTCAGGGGCGCTATTAGTCTCAAGAACCCTTTTTGTTTCTTGACCGCTTACAACGCTTTCGTATAGTTCGTCAAAAACAGGAATTACTGCATCTCTAAACTTTGGGCTCCAGTCTAAAGCTCCACGCTGTGCGGTTGTACTGATATTTGATAACATCCAGTCCATGCCGTTTTCAGCTACAAGACGAATTAAGCTCTGGGTAAATTCTTCAACGGTTTCATTAAAGGCTTCGCTTGGGCTGTGTCCGTGTTTTCGAAGAAGATTGTACTGGGCTTCGAAAACACCCATCAAACAACCAACCAAAATACCGCGTTCGCCTGTAAGATCACTGTGAACTTCTTTTTCAAAGGTTGTGGGGAAAAGATAACCTGACCCTATAGCCATTCCCAGGGCAAGTGTTCTTTCCTTTGCCCGTCCGGTATAATCCTGAAATACCGCAAAACTTGAATTTATGCCGCTGCCGTCAAGAAAGTTTGTACGAACGGTAAGGCCTGAACCTTTCGGGGCAACTAAAATTACATCTACATTGTCAGGCGGCACAATACCGGTCTGATCTTTATAAACAATTGAAAATCCATGAGAGAAATAAAGCGCGTCACCTTCTTTAAGGCATTTTTTTATCTGTGGCCAAGTTGAAACCTGGCCGGCATCTGAAAGAAGAAACTGTATCACGGTTCCTTTTTTGGCAGCTTCTTCAAGGGGGAAAAGAGTTTTACCCGGGACAAAACCGTCAGCTACGGCACGATCCCATGAACTGCTCCCTTTACGCTGTCCCACAATCACATCGATGCCGTTATCCCTCATGTTCAAAGACTGTCCAGGGCCTTGAACACCATAACCAAGGACTGTAACCGTCTCATCTTTTAGTACCTCTTTTGCCTTATCCAGAGAAAATTCTTCAGATGTGATTACTTCTTCTACAACACCTCCAAAATCGATATTTGCCATGTCACTCTCCCCTCAATATTTTAATTGCTATCGAAAAATATTAATTAATAAATTTAAGTTATTGTAACCTTAATCTCGTAAAAATTCCATTAGTCGTTATCAGTTATTTGTTAATTGTTATTGGTTTGCGAATATAAATGATCGATTTTATGTCTCATCGCTGATAGATAGTTAAAAGCATGAATAATCTCTCCTCAAGTAACGAATAACAAATAACCGATAACATCCAATTGAGCGACTAAGCTCAATTGTGGTGTAACATTTTAGCCGTTTGAAAGCAGGGCCGCCTCAAAGGGAGCTATTTCGGTTCCCGAAACAGCGCCAAAGTTCCTGTCCTTGCGATCTTCTTGATACCCATCGGTTTAAGAAGACTTAATAAAGCGGAAATTTTCCCTTCATCGCCGGTTACTTCAATAATGTAATGCTCCAGTCCAACATCAACAACCTTACATCTGAAGATGTCGACAATCCTTAAGATTTCAGCCCGATGTTCAGGTTTGGCTCTAACACAGATAAGGGCCATTTCACGTTTAACGGATTTTGGTCCTGAAAGGTCTCTTATCTTTATTACATTAATGAGTTTATTAAGCTGCTTTTCAATCTGTTCGACAAGTGGTTTATTTGCTTTAGTAACAATCGTAATCCTTGATACAAGCGGATCTATAGTTTCGGCTACACATAAGCTTTCAATGTTAAACCCCCTGCCGCTGAACAGTCCGACTACTCTGGAAAGCACACCGGGCTGGTTGTCAACCAGCATGGAAAAAATATGATTCTCTTCATTCATTTATAAAATCCCTCTTATTTTTTAGTTATTAAAACATCGGTAATATTTTAGCTGCTTGAAAAAAGCCGCTTCAAAGGCAATTAAATTTTAAACCGTGTAAAACTCGCGCATAAGTGAGTGTAAAGAAAGAACAGTGCATGTCTTTTAAATAAAACAGCTAAGCTATAAATGCCGATTAGCCATTAAAACACATAATGCAAGCCCCTGTTCTTTCTTAACTCTCACTAATACTCTCAGACAGTTACACGATTAAAAATTAAACAACCTTTAAAGCTTGCTATCGTCAATACTATGCAAGCAACATTTCCGTAATGGGAGCCCCAGCGGGAACCATTGGGTAAACACATTCTTCCTGTTCCACTACAAAATCCATGATTACGGTTTTTGGGGAAAAAAGGCCTTCTGAAAGTACGGATTCGACTTCTTCAGGCTTGGTTGCTCTTAAACCAACTGCCCCGTAAGCTTCGGCCAGCTTGACAAAATCTGGTGCATGTTCCATGCATGTGCTAACATATCGTTTTTCATAAAACAGTTCCTGCCATTGTCTAACCATACCGAGATAACCGTTATTCAAGATAACGACCTTTACCGGAAGACCGTATTGTACGGCGGTTGCCATTTCCTGGATATTCATCTGAATACTGCCGTCTCCTGCAATATCTACCACAAGTTTATCAGGCTGGGCGATTTGAGCGCCGATGGCTGCAGGAAGTCCGAATCCCATGCATCCAAGCCCACCGGAAGTAATGAAATGGCCGGGCTGGTCAAAATGATAATATTGGGCAGCCCACATCTGGTTCTGACCCACCTCCGTTGTTATAATAGCTTCACCCTTTGTCAATTCATAAAGTTTTTCAACAACATACTGAGGCTTAATAACATTTCCCTGTTCATACGCCAGAGGTTTAGTGCTTTTCCACTCTGCAATCTGATCAAGCCATTTTTTTCTTTTTTTCTTAAGATCACCAAAATCCTCTTTTTCGATTAGACGATTGAGGTGATCAAGAGTAATTTTGCAATCTCCCACAACAGGAATTGTAACAGGTATATTTTTACGTATTGATGTAGGATCAATATCAATGTGTACAATTTTTGATTGAGCGGCAAATGCATCTGTCCTTCCTGTAACACGATCATCAAAGCGGACGCCAACGGCGATAATAAGATCACAGGCGGCTGTTGACATATTGGCACGATAAGTGCCGTGCATGCCGATCATACCAAGACACAAAGGATCTGTACCGGGAAATGATCCCAGACCCATTAAAGAGGTAGTAACCGGTATTTGAGTTTTCCGCGCTAATTCTGTTAGCTCTTCGGATGCTTTTGAGAGAATAATTCCTCCACCTGCAAAAATAACAGGTCTTTCAGAATTCTTAATAAGATTTGTGACCTTATCCAGCTGTTTGGTGTTTGGTTTGTAAGTAGGGCTGTAAGACCTGAGATTAACTTCTTTAAGCGGTTTGTAAGGAATTTTTGTGTTGGCAACATCCTTTGGAATGTCAACCAGAACGGGTCCGGGGCGGCCTGATTTTGCTATATAAAAAGCTTCTTTAATAGTCCTTTCAAGATCTTCTGTGCGCTTTACAAGATAGCTGTGTTTGGTGCACGGTCTTGTAATACCGATAATATCAACTTCCTGAAATGCATCGTTTCCGATCAACTGTGTTGGAACCTGGCCGGTAAATACAACAATGGGAATAGAATCCATATGAGCCGATGCAATTCCCGTTACTGTGTTGGTTGCGCCCGGGCCTGACGTTACAAGGCAGACCCCCACTTTTCCACCGGCCCTTGCGTAACCGTCAGCAGCGTGAACAGCACCCTGTTCATGTCGGACCAGTACATGTCTTATGTCTGATTTTGCCATTTCATCATAGATGTCTATGACAACACCACCTGGAAATCCGAAGATCGAATCAACACCTTCCTCCTTTAACACCTTCATCATAATTTGTGCACCTGTTAGTTCCATAATAAATCCTTTTTTTAAATTTGAGCAAAAAAAAATCCGTTACCGGCTTTTGGGCTGGCAACGGATTTTAATTTAAATTGATTTGATTATGCCATTATCAGCCCTTTTCCTTATAGGAGAGAAGGATCCCGACTATAAGGACTAGAATCAAACTAATAATGTTGATAATGGTAAATGTTTTTTTCATGATATTACTGAACGATTTTTAAACTTTAAATTAACAATGAAGTCACCATATAACAAAAAAAAACAATGTCAAGTTTTTTTTATTATTTTATTTCTTTGAACCCGCATTCTTTTTTAAAACAGGTAAGAAAAGTACCTTCCTTTTTAGTAGATTTTTCAATAAGGAACGGGGCACCACACTCAGGACATTCTTTTGCTACCGGCCTGTCCCATGTGGCAAATGTACAATCAGGAAAGCCATTACATCCATAAAAGATTTTTCCTCGTCTCGTCTTTTTTTCTACAATACTGCCGCTGCAATCCTTTTCCGGGCATTTTATACCTGTTGGTTTATTTGAGTTGTTTGAATTTATAGATTTGGTGTTCTTGCAATCCGGATAACCGCTACAGGCAAGGAATGTTCCATATCTTCCCTCTTTAATAAGCATTGGTTTGTTGCATTTTTCACAAAGTTGATCTGAAATTTCAGTATCAGGCTTCTCGGCAGGTTGAATCTTTCCTTTTTCATCTCTTGTGTAATTTCTGGTATAGGTGCATTCCGGATACCCGCTACACGCAAGGAAATGTCCATTTTTACCTACTTTGACATGGAGTTGTTTCTTGCATTTAGGACAGACAAGCCCGGTTGGCACTCCGGAACTTTTTAGGCTGAGCATTTCCTCTGATGCTTTTTCAATTTCATTTTTAAAAGGATCGTAAAAACGAGTCAGAATATCTAAATAATCGGCCTCTGCAGACTCTATTTGATCCAGGTGATCCTCCATTGTAGCAGTGAAGGCAACATCAAGTACATCAGGAAAACTATTTATTAACAGATCATTTACCAGGAATCCTAATTCATTCGGTTGGAAATATCTTTTTATAAGATCAACGTATCCCTTGTTCCTTATTGTCGACAGGATTGTAGCGTAGGTGCTGGGTCGACCTATCCCATTCTCTTCAAGCTCTTTAACCAGGGAAGCTTCTGAAAACCTTGGAGGCGGCATTGTAAAATGTTGCTTTGGTTCGACTTTATTAAGTTTCAATACCATATCCTTTGAAAGCTCAGGAAGCTTTTCTTTTTTCTTTTTACTTTCAATTTCGTCGGCTACAGACATATAAAGAGTCATAAATCCAGGGAACTTGATGGATGATCCGCTTGCGCTAAACAAGCAGGAACCTGCTTTGATGGAAACTGAATTCTGGTTAATTAATGCTTCTTTCATCTGGGATGCAACAAAACGTTGCCAGATAATACGATATAGAGAAAGCTGCTCTTTGGAAAGATAAGGTGCTACTTTTTCAGGTGTATTATAGACCAGGGTGGGACGGATGGCTTCATGCGCATCTTGAGCCTTTTTGCGATTTTTAAAAAATCTTGGCTTTTCAAGAGCATATTCTTCGCCGAAATTTTTACGAATCAGCTTAAGTGCGTCTATAGCAGATTCTTTGGAAATTCTGGTTGAATCGGTGCGCATATAGGTTATAAGTCCCTCAGGTTCTCCGGGTCCAAGTTCGATGCCTTCGTAAAGCTGCTGAGCTATTGTCATGGTTTTTTTGGCGGAAAACTTTAGTTTGTTTATAGCCTCTTGTTGGAGTTTGCTTGTTATAAAAGGGGGGAGAGGATTTTTCTTTACTGTTTTTTTTAAAACATTATCAACTATAAATTCGACTTCTGATAATTCATCCAATATGGCAGAAGCAGAATTTTCGTCCGGAATTTTTATTTTTTTTCCGTTTTTTTTGACAAGTTTTGCAATGAATGGCGGGGGAGAACCGCTTTCAAGATGGGCGGTTATTGACCAGTATTCTTCCGGCTCAAAGTTTTGAATAGCTCGTTCTCTTTCACAAATTATCCTTACCGCTACGGATTGTACACGTCCTGCACTAAGGCCTCTTTTTACTTTACGCCATAATAGGGGAGATATCTGGTATCCGACAAGTCTATCAAGAATTCTGCGTGTCTGCTGAGCCTCATATTTACTGCGGTTAAGAGCTTCTGGTGATGCGATTGCATTGTTTATGGCATTCTTTGTGAGTTCATGAAAAAGTACTCTATGAAAGTTTCTGCCCTTTTTATTCAGAACTTCTGCCGTATGCCAGGCAATTGCTTCGCCCTCCCTGTCGGGGTCTGGTGCTAAATAAATATCCGTTGCATCACCTGCCGCTTTTTTTAAAGACGATATAACCTTCTGTTTTCCCGGAATGCTACTGTATTTTGGCTTAAAGCCATTTTCGATATCAATTCCTATTTCTTTTTTAGGAAGGTCTTTAATGTGACCGACGGTTGCAGCTACATTATAGTTCGTTCCAAGATATTTTTTTATCGTCCTTACTTTAGTTGGTGATTCTACAATAACAAGTGGTTTAGTCACTATTATTCCTCACTAGTTGAAAACAATTTACCAGGTGATTGCTGTACGATACCTTTTAGTTCGAGTTGAAGTAATATACTTGATAACTTTCCTGGTTCCATGGAGATATTTCTTGAGATATCATCTATATGAACGGGATATGGTTCAAGAGCCTCAAATACCAGAGACTCGTTAGGTGTCAACGGTGGCAGCTTATCTACAATTTCATTCTGTTTATTATCATTTTCTCCATGCGGTTTGATCATATGTGAAAATTCTTCTATAATGTCCTGTGCATGTTCAACCAGTTTTGCACCTTGTTTTATAAGTGTGTGTGTTCCGGTGCTCTTAAAGGACTTAATACTTCCGGGAACTGCAAAAACATCTCGATTCTGTTCCGCTGCAATGCGCGCGGTAATGAGAGATCCGCTTCTTTTGGTAGCCTCTACAATAACTGTTCCAAGAGAAATGCCACTGATTATCCTGTTTCTAATAGGAAAATGATGTGCTTCCGGTTCAGCAAAAAGAGGAAACTCGGTAATAACAGCTCCATTTTCAGCAATCTTATGAAAAAGTTTCATGTTTTCTGCTGGATAGACATTTTCCAAGCCGCTTCCAAGTACTGCGATAGTTTTTCCTTTGCCCATCAAAGCGCCCTTGTGAGCGGCAGTATCAATTCCAATTGCCATGCCGCTTACAATGGTAATTTCAAGGGAAGCTAAATCTTTACACAGCTGTTTTGTTGTTGATATGCCATAAGATGTAGCATTTCTAGAGCCAACTACGGCAATGTTTTTTATAGAATTATCAAGGTTGCCAAAAACATATAAAAAAGGAGGCGGGTCAGGTATCTGAAGTAGAAGAGATGGGTAGTCTATATCTGACATAGTGACAATTTTATAATCCTTTTGCAATGCCAGATGGAGGTCGTTTTTGACCTTATCCGGTATCTTATGTTGCTTTATGGCCGATACAAGGCGATGAGTTATGCCTTCGATCTCAAGAAGATCCTGCATGGATGATTTAAAAACCAGATCAGGAGAACCGAAACGGCTAATAAGTCGCTTGAAAAGGTGATTCCCTATTCCATTAACGCTTTTCAGGGCAAACCATGGCAGAATTTCATCCATATATTATTTCTTTCCATATTTCTGCCAGGCAAGGAGAATAGGGCTTGCCACGTAAATTGAAGAGTAAGTACCTATAAGCACGCCGATTATCATTGCAAATGCAAAATCGTGAATAATGCCGCCGCCCAGAATAAAAAGCATGATAAGGACTATAAGTGTTGTTACAGAGGTCAGTATAGTACGACTAAGAGTTTCATTTATACTTCTGTTAATTATTATATCCAAAGGATTTTTGTGGTATTTCCTCATGTTTTCTCGGATACGGTCAAAAACAATGATTGTATCATTTAAAGAATATCCTATGATAGTAAGAAGCGCTGCGATTATCGGTAGACTAAACTCCTTGTCAAAGATAGAAAAGACGCCTACGGTAATGGTAACATCATGAATAAGGGCAACAATTGCTCCCATGGCGTATTTCAACTCAAGAAACCAAAAGAGTATTAGCGTTATAACAATCGCGAAAATCATGAGAAAAGGGATGCTCACATTAAAAATTTTTAGAAAGTATACGGCACCTATGAGTGCTCCTGCCATGGCGCCACTCAAAATCCATTTTAATTCAAAGCGGCCGGAAATATATATAGTAATAAAAAGCAACGCATAGAACATTGCTAACAGGGCTTTTTCTCTTAGATCTTTGCCTACCTGGGGGCCTACCATTTCAATCCTACGAATTTCTACTTCATTTCTTGTTGAGGAGTTTAAGGCATTTCCCAGTTTTGAGGAAAATCCTTCGGAAGTCACAATTGATTTGTCTGTCCTAATAAGAAATTCGTTTTCATGCTTCTCACCGAACTCTTGAACAGACGAATTTTCAAGATCAATACTAAAAAGGCCTGATTTTATATCTTCAATAGTTACCGGAGATACAAATTTAACTTGTATTAGCGTTCCACCTACAAAATCAATTCCATATTTAGGTCCCATATGTAGTATGAGGGATAAAATACTAATCAGAATCATTACTATGGAAATAAAAAAAGCGATTTTTCTTTTGCCTATGAAATTTAAATTTATGTCTGGCTTAATAAACTGCATGTAAGTTCCTTAAAGAAGTTTTATGTTTTAGGTTTTAAGTTTTAGGTAATTAAAAAGCTTTAACTCAACTTAAAACCTAAAACTTAAATCTTAAAACGTATTTTTATATACTTAATCTTTTAATTTTTCGATTCATCAAAAAGTAATCGAATATTAATCTCGACAGGATAAGCGCCGTAAACAGGCTTGAGATTACGCCAAGGCTTAGAGTTACGGCGAATCCCTTAATAGGTCCGGTTCCGAATTGGAACAGAACGAGCGCTGCAATCAGTGTTGTGACGTTTGCGTCAAGAATAGTCAGTGTAGCTCTGCTGTAACCTGCATCCACTGCCGCACGTGGCGTTTTGCCACGATTCATCTCTTCTCTAATACGTTCAAATATAAGAACGTTGGCGTCTACTGCCATTCCTATAGTGAGTATGATTCCTGCAATTCCCGGAAGTGTTAAGGTGGCCTGGAATCCTGCAAGTCCTCCTGCAATAAGGATTATATTGAGGATCAATGCAAAATTAGCTATAAGACCTGACCCTTTGTAATATATAATCATAAACATAATAACCAGGATACCGCCTACAACCATGGAGATAAGCCCCTTGTTAATTGAATCAGATCCGAGAGAAGGGCCTACGGTCCTTTCTTCGATAATATTAACAGGAGCTGGAAGTGCGCCTGCGCGAAGAACAATGGCAAGATCATGTGCTTCCTCTGTTGAAAAATTTCCTGTAATACGTGCTGAGCCTCCAGGTATTTTTTCCTGGATAACAGGTGCTGAATAAACCTTTTTATCCAAAACTATTGCAAGGCGTTTTTTAACATTTTCTTCTGTTACCCTGGCAAAAATCCTTGCCCCTTTTTTATCAAAATTGATTGAAACATAGGGTTCGTTATACTGTGAATCTATCTGAACCCTTGCATCTGTTAGATATGCTCCTGTTAAGAGGGCTCGTTTTTTTAAAAGAAAAGGTGTTTTAAAAACACGTCGTGTAGTCGGGTCTTCTTTTTCCTGATACAGTATTTCGCTTCCAGGGGGAATGTTCCCCTGTTTTTCAGCAATTTTAGGATCAAATGTTTCATCCACCAGCTTAAATTCCAGAAGGGCGGTTTTACCGATGAGTTCCTTGGCCCTTTCCGTATCTCTAATGCCGGGAAGCTGAATAAGGATTCGTTTTTCACCCTGTTGGCGAATGTCGGGTTCACTTACGCCAAATTGGTCAATGCGATTTCTTATTGTTTCGAGCGCTTGTTCCGTTGACAGTTTCTTTATGTGATCGGCTTCCTTATCAGGGAGATCCATCACAATGGCAAGGGTATCGGCATCCATCGATTTTGTAAGTATACGAAGGTCCTTAAATTCTTCATCCAGAACGGCTTCAAATTTTTCAATGTTTTCATTTCCATTGATTTTTATTGATATTTTGTTTCCTTCAATCCGATCGATACCCATATGTCTGATACGTTTTTTTCTAAGGAGACTATGGAGTTCCTGAGATATGCGTTCTATTGTACTTTCTACGGCTTTTTCCGTATCAACTTCAAGAACAAGGTGCATACCGCCCTGAAGGTCGAGACCCAGGTTAATCTTTTTTTTAGGCCACAAGCTCGGTTGCTGCTCGCCTTGTAATTGCATAATTATTGTCGGAAAAACGTATATTAAGGCGGTCAGAATTACCGAGATAACTAAAACAACTCTCCACGAAAAATTCTTCAATGATCTATTCCTTTTATTCGCCTTCGCCTGAATACCCTGTAACTTGCTGCAGGGATGAAAGGCATGGCGACCCGCCGAAGCCCGAAGGAGCGAAGGCGGGTTGTTGGCTATGGCGAATTCCGTTTTGATACCCCGCAGCTTGCTGCGGGGAGCTTCATTATTATTAAATGAATAACATTTTCATCCGTGAAAACAGCATTTTATACATAAAAATGTCTCATATTCTCCAAATTTTTTACGCACCCCTATCGTGTTTTGCCTTGGATAACTATTTTGATTTCCAGGGATCAGCCTAGTCGGATTTTTTTGAAGAGGTCTGGGGCGCAGGCTGAGACATAGCCGAGACATTGCCGCGGTTTACCTTAATACGGACCTTTTCTGATATTTCCACTGTTAGAGTTGTATCACTCAAACCTGTTATGCGACCGTGAATGCCACCGCTTGTTATAATACGGTCACCCTTTTTCAGATTGCTGACCATTTCGCGGAGTGCTTTGCTCTTTTTCTGTTGGGGTCGGATCAGCAGGAAATAGAATATAACGAACATAAGGATTAGAGGGATAAATGCTGAAAAACCACCACCTCCTTCTCCAGCTGCACCGCCTTGACCCATTGCATAAGCTATATTAATCAAAATAAAACCTCCCTGTTAGTTATTAGTTAATTGTTATTAGTTATTAGTTAATTGTTATTAGTTATTTGTTACAAACCGTATTCAGAATTCAAAGATATACCTTAATACTGTTTAAAAATATTTGGTATTTTATCGGACGCAGTAATTTCCGACTAATAACAAATAACAAATAACAAATAACGAAATAGTTTTACCCAAATACGCGATCAAAAATGGCGTTGATATACTTTAAATGATAATTTACGTCAAATATTTCTTTTATTTTTTTTTGGCCAAGATACTTTGAAATGTCTTTATCTTTTAAGATCAGTGTCTTAAAATCCTGGTTATTTTTCCAAACCTGCATAGCCTGTTTTTGAACCATCCTATAAGCATCTTCACGCGTTACACCCGATTCTGCAAGTGATAAAAGTATCTGTTGAGAAAATATCAATCCTTGAAGGATATTAAGGTTTTTTTCCATTCTTTCAGGATAAATAACGAGATTTTTAATAATTCCCGTAAGCCTGTTCAGCATGTAATCGATTAGTATTGTAGAGTCGGGTGCAATGACTCGCTCCACGGATGAGTGGCTTATATCCCGCTCATGCCATAGAGGAACATTTTCCAGTGCCGCCATAGCGTTCGACCGTACAACACGGGCGAGACCACTAAGGTTTTCGGATCCTATGGGATTACGCTTGTGAGGCATGGCAGATGAACCTTTTTGACCTTTTGAAAAGTATTCCTCTGCCTCCAGAACCTCTGTTCTTTGTAAATGCCTTATTTCAATAGCCATCTTTTCGATTGAGGATGCCATGATGGCTAAAGCGGTAAAATATTCCGCATACCGGTCTCTTTGAATAATCTGAGTAGAAGCGGGTGCAGGTTTGAGGTTCAGCTTTTTACAAACATATGCTTCTATATCCGGAGGAGTATTGGCAAAGGTACCTACAGCCCCTGAGATTTTACCAAAACTGATATTTTCAACGGCGCGCTCACATCTTTTCCTGTTTCGGCACATTTCATCATACCAGACAGCCAATTTGAGACCAAATGTAATCGGTTCCGCATGAATTCCGTGAGATCTTCCGACCATAATCGTATTTTTATGTTCAAAAGCCTTTTTCTTTAGAGCGTATAAAAGCTTTTCGCAGTCCTTTAAAATGATTTTACCTGCCTGTCTGAGGAGATATGACATGCTTGTATCGAGAATATCAGAAGATGTAAGGCCCAAATGGATATATCTAGAATCGGGTCCCACATATTCTGCAACACTTGTAAGAAATGAAATTACATCATGCTTAGTTTCAGCCTCGATTTCTTCAATTCTTTGAACAGAAAAATTTGCCTTCTTTTTAATATTTGAAAGCACTTTTTTGGGGACTTTTCCGACTTGTGTCATGGCTTCGCATGCCAATATTTCAACTTTTAACCATGTTTTATATTTGTTTTCCTCAGTCCAGATATCTCCCATTATTTTTCTTGTGTATCGTTTTATCATGTATTGTTTTACCTCGCTATCCGGTTATTTTCACAATATCAAGTTGAGACCGAATACAGCAAATAGAAAATGGTGTCAACTTTGTTTTTTAAAAATAATATTACTTTCTCCCGGGATCATTGTACTGTCGCCTTCGATTGTTATGGAAATATCTCGCCTTACCTCAAGATCGAAAATTTCCCTGCGTTTTTTATTTAGAAGATAGTCTGCAATCTTAACAGGGACTATTCCTTTTACACTGGAAATATTGTCTTTTAGAGTTTCAAGGCGGAGTTTTCGCAAGAAGCTAAGTCCCAGATTTTCAGTAGACGGCGTCAATCCTTTTCCTTTGCAATGGCTGCAAGATTCAAAACCTACGAATTCTATGGACAGCCTTATCCGTTGTCTTGACATCTCAATTAGCCCAAACCTGGAGATTTTGCCGATATTTATCCTGGCCTTGTCTAATTTTACATGGTTTTTCATCGCCCGTTCAATTTTTAATCTATGCTTTGGGTCTTTCATGTCGATAAAATCTATCACTATAAGACCGCTCAAATCCCTTAACCTCAGTTGGCGGGCGATTTCTTCAGCCGCTTCAAGGTTGGTCGTAAGCGCAGTTTGTTCGATAGATCTTTTATGGGTGGCTTTCCCGGAATTAACATCTATAGCGACAAGAGCTTCTGTCTGCTGAAGAACAATAGAGCCGCCGGATTTTAAGTTAACCCGGGTTTCAAAAATAGTTGCAATCTGCTCTTCAAGCCTGTGTTTTGTGAATATCGGTTTGGGTTCCTTGTAGAGTTTAACGATTTTGGTGTGTTTGGGAGATATTATATGCAAGAAGTCTTTAACTTCACGGTATATTTCAGCATTGTCTATAAGGATTTCACTTATATCGGGTGTAAAATAATCGCGTATAGATCTCACGGAAAGGTTTCTTTCCTTGTATAGTAATGTAGGTGCTTTTTCTTTAATCCCTTTGTTTTTAATGTTTTTCCATAGTCGCAAGAGATAACGTAAATCCTTGGAAATAAGCGTTTTGGTGCAGTTTTCGCCGACAGTTCTAATGATAATTCCGAATCCTTCAGGCAGCTTCAGGTTGTTTATAATGCCTTTTAGAAGATTACGTTTTTCTTCACCTTCTATTTTACGAGAAATTCCCCTGTTCGTACTTCCAGGCATGAGAACGATGTATCTTCCAGGCAGAGATATATAAGTTGACAGCATAGCTCCCTTTTTCATAAACGGATCTTTTGTAATTTGTACAATGAGTTCCTGCCCGCGTTTGATAATTTTATTTATGGAGCGAGTTCCGGAAGGGTTATCCTGAAAATAGTCACTATGAATTTCATGCTTCTGGAGGAAACCGTGCCGCTCTGTTCCGTAATCTATAAACGCGGCCTGCAGACTGGGTTCGATACGGGAGACGATGCCTTTATATATATTTCCGTGAATAATTTCCTTTGTTGTACTTTCAATATGGAATTCCGCTAGGTGACTATCTATCACTTTCGCAATTCTGCATTCTTCAGGATCTACTCCATTGATAAGGATTTTACTGCTCATATTACATTTGCCCTTTTAAAAAATAATTTGCTTTTTAAGAAAATTGCTTTTTGCATGAATATGAAATTGTTATATACAAGTCAAATGATTTCTGATTATAATCATACAGGATATTTGATTTTTCAGCATTTTGGTGAAAAACCTACACTTATTGATTTGAGCTACAATATTCTAAAACCAAAGATCTTATAACCTTTTTTAGAACAATTTATGCATGTTTTAAGTGAAAATTCATCAACGTTAACCTCTTGCTATTTGGATTATAATATGGCATGAAGAGTTACAATTTGGTCAAGATTATTTTGTTTAGTATTAATTTAGCTTTCCGAAAACAATTAGAAATAGCAAGCTTCAAAGGTTGTTTAATTTTTAATTGTGTAACTGTCTGAGCGTACTTTACACTCACTTATGCGCGAGTTTACACGGTCGGCTTTGTTTCCAAACAGCTAAATATTACTTTATTTGGAGGTTAGAATATAGAAAATGGATGAAAAATACAACCCACACGCAATTGAATCAAAATGGCAAGTCGTCTGGGAAGAGTCGAAGTTGTTTAAGGTGGATGAGGATCCAGAAAGGGAAAAATATTATCTTCTTGAGATGTTTCCTTATCCATCCGGCAATATACACATAGGCCATGTGCGAAATTATACCATAGGCGATGTGATTGCACGTTATAAACGGATGCGAGGATTTAATGTACTTCATCCCATGGGGTGGGACGCATTTGGTATGCCGGCGGAAAATGCAGCAATTGCAAACAACAGCCATCCTGCAAGATGGACCTATCATAACATTGATAACATGCGATCGCAGTTAAAAAATCTTGGGTTTTCATACGATTGGGACCGTGAGCTTGCCACCTGTAGACCTGAATATTATAGATGGGAACAGTGGCTTTTTTTAAAAATGTATGAAAAAGGAATGGTTTATAGAAAAGAATCCTTTGTGAATTGGTGTGAATCATGCCAGACGGTTCTCGCCAACGAACAGGTGGAAAGCGGTATGTGCTGGAGGTGTGGAAAACAGGTTCGTCAAAAAAATCTCTGGCAGTGGTTTTTTCGTATAACAGAGTATGCTGAAGATCTGCTTGCATATTGTGAAAAACTTCCCGGATGGCCTGATAAAGTTATCACCATGCAGAAAAACTGGATCGGGAAAAGCTATGGAGCGGAAATCAGGTTCCCTATTGAAAACATTGATGAAGAGATACCTGTTTTTACAACCAGACAGGATACGGTTTTTGGGGCTACTTTCATGTGCCTTGCCCCTGAACACCCGCTTGTTCTCAGGCTTTCAAAAGGGACTCCGCAAGAATCAAGTGTTTGTGAATTTGTAGAACGCATGTCTATGCAGGATAGATCTGTCCGTACTGTTGAAAATTATGAAAAGGAAGGTGTCTTTACAGGGGCCTATTGCACTAATCCTTTGAGCGGACTACGCATGCCTGTCTATACCGCAAACTTTGCCCTCATGGAATATGGTACAGGTGCGGTTATGTCTGTACCCGCACATGATCAGCGCGATCTAGATTTTGCAAGGAAGTATGATCTTGATGTAGTGGTGGTTGTACAACCTGGTAGCGACGATATAGATCCAACTGCAATGACTGAAGCATATATCGGTGAAGGTGTTATGGTAAATTCCGCCCAATTTAACGGTATGGATAGTAAAAAGGCGCTTGGTGAAATAGCCGAATATCTTGAAAAGAAAAATATTGGCAGGAAAACGGTGAATTTCAGGTTAAGAGATTGGGGCATTTCAAGACAACGATACTGGGGTGCGCCGATTCCTATTATTCATTGCGAAACGTGTGGCATAGTTCCTGTTCCGGAAAATGATCTTCCAGTAGTGCTTCCTGAAGATGCAGATATGCTTGAAGGAGGAAAATCACCACTTTCGGTTCTTGATGATTTTTTAAAGGTAAAGTGTCCGATTTGCGATAACCTTAATGCAAAAAGAGAAACCGATACAATGGACACATTTGTTGAATCTTCATGGTATTTTGAACGATATTGCAGCCCAAAATGTGACAGCGGCATGTTCGATAAAAAAGAAGTAAACTACTGGATGCCGGTTGACCAGTATATTGGTGGTGTCGAGCATGCGATTTTGCATCTTCTTTATTCAAGATATTATACGCGGGTATTGAATGATTTTGGTCTTGTCAAGTACAAGGAACCGTTTACGCGGCTTTTAACGCAGGGGATGGTCTGTAAAGAGACTGCTTCATGTCCCGAACATGGTTTTCTTCTACCCCAAGAGATAAAAGAGGAAAACACAGATCATCTTTGCAAAAAATGCGGCCAAAAGGTTGTGGTGGGGCGTGTTGAAAAGATGTCCAAGTCTAAAAAGAACGTGATAGATCCGAAGATTCTACTTGAAAAGTACGGAGCTGACACTACGAGACTTTTTTGTCTCTTTGCAGCCCCGCCGGAAAGAGATCTGGAATGGAGTGAGCAAGGGGTTGAGGGTAGTTATCGTTTTTTAAATCGTGTGTGGCGAATTGCCAATGAATGGATGAATCTGATAAAAGATGAGAAGCCCTTTAACGGTAGTCCTGAGAAACTAAACGGAAAAGTAAAGGACTTGTATAAAAAAACACATCAGACAATAAAAAGGGTTACAAACGATATTGAAGAACGGTTTCATTTTAACACGGCCGTCAGTGCAATCATGGAACTTGTTAATACCATGTACGGAATAGATAAGGAAGAGAACAGTCAAAACAGAGAAGGAGTGATGAGATTTTCCGTGGAATCTGTTGCACTGCTCTTGTCGCCGCTTGTTCCTCATTTTGCCGAAGAGATATGGAGGGGCCTTGGGTATAATTCCAGCGTCCTTTCGGCGTCATGGCCCACATACAGGAAGGATGCTCTTGTAAAAGACGATTTGTTGATTGTTATTCAAGTAAACGGTAAACTAAGGAGCAAGTTTAATGTTAGTACTGATGCAGACAATAATACTATAAAAGAGATGGCTCTTTCAGATGAACGCGCTAAGAAGTTTATCAATAATAAGCCAATTAAAAAAGTCATTGTTGTAAAGAAAAAATTAGTTAATATTGTGGTGTAATGATTATTAATAGATATAATATTTGGTTAATCCTTCTTTTGTGGAGCTTTTGCTCAAACTGCGGGTATAGCTTTACAGGAAGTGGATATTTACCGGCTGGTGTGAAAACTGTTTTTATAACAATCCTAAAAAATAACACTTCGGAAACCGGTATCGAAAATATATTCACAAATGATCTTATCTATGAATTTACAAGGAATCGCAAAGGTGCTTTGGCTGGCAGGGATGAGGCGGATGCTCTGCTTCAAGGAAGTATCAAATCCATGAGTGTTGAGACAATCTCCCACATAGGAGCAGACACTTCCCTTGAGAGACGGGTTACTATTGCTGTTTCATTGAAGTTAACAGACCAGGAAGGCAAGATAATATGGTCTGCGGAAGATGTTTCTGCAAAAGAAGCTTATAGTGTGGCATCTGATAAGATTACCACAGAGCATAACAGGCGTGATGCAATATCAGTCCTTTCAAAGAGGGTTGCAGAAAAAGTCTATAATCGTTTAACAGATGATTTTTAGTTTGATTTAAACCCACCACTTCCAGTGGTGGATCCGGAAAGGTTCTGCCGTTCCGGCGAGAAATACGGTGCAAAGCACGAAATACGAATTTCGAAATTCGAAACAAATCCGAAATTCTAATGTTCAAATGACAAAAACAAAGTCAAAAATAGGCCACGGTAACGTCAAAGTAGCTTTTAATTTATTCAAATTAATAGATTTATAAGACGTTAAATCCGAAATCCGAATATCGAAATCCGAAGCAATTTCAAATATCAAATGACCAAAACATTCTATGTATTTACGTACTTTTGGAAGATATCCTTTGTTTTGAATTTAGAATTTGGAGCATTCGTATTTGTTTCGGATTTCGTGCTTCGAGTTTCGAATTTAGGTTCCAAAGCGCTTTCCCCCCAAGGGGGCTATGCGGGCGGAGCACTCACTTAACGCCGCCACGGCCTATGTTGTGCGGCAAAGACTTTGAGACCTTTGCAAAACGTCCCTTTTGCAAAGGTCTCACTTTATAAAAACCTTTATGCGTTTCTCTAAAGGCAATATGGTATCGACTAATGCAGTTAGCTTTTTATGACCCTAAGTGGCGATGTTGTTTACAAGCTTAGAGAGACGGGATATTTTTCTGGCAGCGGTATTTTTATGGATTACACCCTTTTTAGCCGCATTGTCAATTGTAGATTTTGCAATATTAAGCTTGCTTAACGCTGCTTCATTTGAATTTTCACTTACAGCATAACGTACTTCTTTGACAACATTTTTTGTCCTGGTTTTTATAGACTTGTTTCGTATTCGCTTAATTTCGTTCTGTCGTGCGCGTTTTACTGCCGATTTATGATTAGCCAAAATAATAGACTCCTTTCAATTGGTTGTAATAAAAGTTTCAGATATATAATCAAAAACAATATGTCAAGTAAATTTAATTAATTTGGATGCAAATATTGGATGAAAATACACGTGTGACAAAAGCTGCAGGTGTTGTTGGGTCGGCAACTCTTTTGAGCCGAATTTTCGGTTTTATCAGGGATGTTGTCATTGCATGGTTCTTTGGAGCAGGGCTCAGTTCAGATGCATTCTTTGTGGCTTTCAGGATACCTAATCTTTTAAGAAGGCTTTTTGCAGAGGGATCGCTTAGTATTTCTTTTATTCCCATATTTACCGAATTCTTATCCAATAAAGGTAAAGAAGAAGCTTTTAAATTTGGAAGATCTGCAATAAGCTTTTTGTCTATTCTGCTTACAATTCTTGTTTTATTCGGTATCCTCCTGTCTCCAATCATTATCCGGATAATGGCGCCCGGGTTTGTAGATTTACCTGAAAAATTCTCAATAACGGTAACTCTTACCCGAATTATGTTTCCTTATATTTTATTTATATGCCTTGTTGCACTTTGTATGGGCATACTTAATGTTCTTGGTGAATTTGCAGCACCGGCTCTTGCTCCTGTATTTTTAAATATAGCAATGATAGGTTCAGTACTTTTTATTTCACCATACCTGAAAAAGCCGGTTATTGGGCTTGCCATCGGAGTTCTGATAGGGGGTGGACTGCAACTTGCACTCCAGGCGCCTTTTTTAATAAAGAAAGGATTTTATTTTTGGAAAAAAACAAAAATTTATCATCCCGGGTTAAAAAGAGTCGGTATACTAATGCTTCCGGCAATATTCGGATCTGCTGTTTATCAGATAAATATTCTGATTGGAACTCTATTAGCCTCTTTACTGCCGGAAGGTAGCATTTCGTATCTTTATTATGCTGACAGACTTGTTCAATTTCCTTTAGGTATCTTTGCCATTGCCATTGCAACTGCTGTCCTTCCGAGTCTTTCAAGACAGGCCGCGGCAAACGATTATGATGCTGTAAAAGATACTTTTGTCCATTCGATGAAACTGGTTTTCTTTATTACAATCCCTTCAATGGCGGGACTTATACTTTTAAGGGAACCCATAGTGGCGCTGTTGTTTAAAAGAGGGGCTTTTGATGCAGAAACCACAAGATTGACTGCATACGCACTTTTATATTATAGTATAGGTCTCTGGGCGTTTTCAGGCATACGAATTGTTGTTTCTACATTTTATGCTTTGCAGGATACGAAAACACCTGTTAAAATAGCTGTTGTATCAATCATTGCCAATATCGTTCTGGGAATCATTTTAATGGGCCCCATGAAACACGGTGGCCTTGCATTGGCATTATCTATATCTTCAATGCTGAACCTAATGCTTCTTGCACGGGCATTAAAGAAAAAACTTGGTTCGGTGGAATGGAGAGGCGTAGCAAAGTCTGTTGGAAAAACTATTATATGTTCATCAGCTATGTGTGTTATTGTCTGGATCGTTTCCCTTTTTATTATTCCATTAAAAGACATATCCGCATACAGGCTTTTTTTTGGTCTTATGGGAAGTATTATAACCGGTCTTATTGTTTACGGTGCTTTTTCTTTTTTAATAAAGAGCCCGGAATTTTATGAGGTTATAGCAGTAGCTAAAAAGAGTATTAAAACAAAATGAGTCTAAAACAAAAAATATTACTGTTTGTGGCAATACTTGTGTTGTTTAATCTCTTTTTGATCGTTATATTTGGCGACCATGGGCTTGTTGATCTTCACCTTTTGAAAAAAGAAAAAGAAAAGTTGGTTGATAAGAATAAAAAAATTGTTCGAGAGAATCTTTCTTTATACCGAGAAATAGAGCGATTAAAGAATGACCCTAAGTTTATCGAAAGTGTCGCAAGAAAGGAATTGGGGGTTATAGGAAAAGATGAAGTGATATTAAAACCTCGAAATTCATCTAAACCCTGATTTACCAGAGGTATTAAATGGACGAAGATACTCCCTTTTACACGGTAACCATGGCAAAAATTTATGAGGATCAGGGGCACTTGAAAAAAGCTGCCGAAATTTATAGATACCTTTTACAACAAGAACCCGATCGGCCTGATCTTATTAAATCACTTTATAAAATTGAACAAAGACTTTCGGAAAAAGACAAAAAGGACACTAAAAATCTTGTTTCCTTGTTTAGAGAGTGGATCGATCTTATGCTTGACTATAACAGGTTGCAAAAGCTAAAGAAACTTCAAGGAAAAATAAAAAATAACAAAGAAATTTAAGATGAAATAAAAAGGTCAATAAAGTTCATTAAAAACTTTAATGAATTGATCATATATAACTGAAAAAATTAACCAATTGAGAGACAAAAATGAATAAATTAAATTGGATAAAATCAGCTGTGGCATGTTTTGGAATAGTAACTATTTTTTTTCTTATAATTTCAGGGTGTGCAGGTTCGAAACCCAAAAAAACAGATTCTTCCTCCCATGGAACAACTAAAAAAGAGAACAAAAATGCTCCCGTATATCACGACTTTGAAGATGTATTGATACCGGCTAAGCTGAAAGTTGACAGGGAGGCATCCTTTGTAATTCAGTCTCCTGGATTCTCTGCCGGTGTTCTTAACTTAAAGGGAAGAGTTAAAGTAAATTCTTTAATTGCTTTTTTTGAAACCAATATGGCAAAGGATAACTGGAATGTTATTGCGTCATTAAAATCACACCGCTCAGTAATGATGTACAAAAAGGAAAACAGATGGTGTGTGATATACATATCTAAAAAAGAATTCACTACTTTTGTAGAAATATGGATTTCGCCGACATCAAGTGGAGCAGAGTCTGGATTGCTAAAGTAACTGCTGTGTAATTACTTATCTACCAAGACACTGCAGTACCATCAATATGAACTACCCCGGTGAAATACGCTTCGCTTCTTATTGGCATGAATTTCACAGGGTAGGCGAGGATAATATATTAGCTGTTTGAAAACTTGGCCGCTTCCAAGGCAATTAAATTTTGAATGTGTAAAACTCGCGTATAAGTGAGAGTAAAGAAAGAACAGTGCATGACATATTAATAAAACAAGTAAGCAATAAATGTCGATTAGCCTTTTAAACACACCAATTCAATCCCAGTCCTGACGCACATATATGCGAAGTCAAGCAAACTAAAGATTTACAGAAGTTAAAAAATATTTTTTATCGCAAAATAACTATAGACACATAATAGACGTTTTGATAGTATAGCCTTGAATTATAATACACAAAATATGGAGGGAAAGGCTATGCTTGAAAAAAAGGCCACTGCTATTATCCAATGCGGTCGTGCGATCAGCACTGAAGAGATTAAGGAAATACAAGAGACCGTTGATCTATGTCAGCGATTAAGCCGGTTTGAATTAGCGCAAACTATAGCCGAGAACCTGCAATGGCATAGAGCATCTGGCGCCAACAAAGTAGATGCTTGTCTTAAGTTATTGAAAAAGCTGGAGTCACAAGGTATTTTACAACTTCCACAAAAGCGGACTGTATCAAAACCAACAGTTAAAAGAGCGATTCGTATAACAGAAAAAACAGAGCCGCGACCTGAAATAGTTTGCAAATTAAAGGATCTTGGCCCGGTAGAGCTGGAAGTTGTAAAAGATAATGATGTTGCCATGTTATGGGAAGAATATATGGTACGGCATCATTATCTGGGATACAAAAAGCCCTTTGGATATACATTGCGGTATTTTATTAAAAGCGAGCGTTGGCGATTAGGTTGTGTTTTATTTTCCGGTGCAGCGAAATCCATAGGGGCAAGAGACCGTTGGATTGGTTGGACGGAAAAGCAGCGTTTAAACAATCTTGCCTGGGTTATTAATAATTCGCGGTTTTTAATTTTTCCATGGGTAAGAGTCAAGAATCTTGCCAGCCATGTGTTAGGCCGAATTAGCAGTCAAATAAGAGTACACTGGCAAGAGAGCTGGGGCTACAGTCCGGTATTAATGGAGACTTTTGTAGACCCTGTCTATTATCAGGGCAGCTGT
Organism: uncultured Desulfobacterales bacterium; assembly: GCA_964561845.1. Classification (GTDB taxonomy): domain Bacteria; phylum Desulfobacterota; class Desulfobacteria; order Desulfobacterales; family JAUVVS01; genus JAUVVS01. Next base: position 25,768 of record CAZLRK010000026.1, read on the forward strand.
TACAAAGCGGCCAGTTGGCAATGCGTAGGCATGACAACCGGCCAGGGACTTGTTCGCAAGGGTAAGAGTTATACCACTAGCCCAAAGAAGATTTTTATAAAGCCGCTGGCAAAAAATTATCGTGATCTGCTTTGTTCGAAAAAACTGGTTGGGAGGGTGCAATTATGAGCAAGCCCAGCCGTCGGCCAAATCGTGAAGCTATTAAGGCTCAGAGGAAAGATAAGAAAAGGGCTGAAAAACTATTGCGTCAAAGACAGAAAGCTCAAGGGTTGCATGTATCTTCTGGTTTTTCAGTATCCAACTGTAAGTCTGAATACAAGACTGTAGAGGAAGAAATAGAAGCACGTCACGAAGCTGTTACAGAAGAGGCCAGGGTATTGAAAGCCAATTTGCCGGTTCTTCTAAAGCGTTTATCCAGGATGCCTGACCCAAGAAATCCAAAGAAAATCAAACATAAGCTAACCGTTATTATGCTTTACGGCATCCTCGCATTTGTTTACCATATGGCCTCGCGTCGGCAAGCCAACAAAAAGATGACCAATCCTGTAATAATGACAAACCTGAAGCTGCTGTTTCCTAAACTGGAGAGCATGCCGCATAATGATACCCTGGAACGGTTGCTTGCCAGGATAGATGTTAATGAGATTGAAAAGGCTCAAATTATGCTGGTCAGAAGTTTGATACGAAAGAAGAAATTTGTGCGTTACCTGATTCAAGGTCATTATCCTATTGCTGTAGATGGCACCCAAAAGATTGTTAGGGATTATTTGTGGAGTGAGCAATGCCTGGAGCGTAAAATAAAGGTAAAAAAGGGTAAAGAATCTAAGAAGCAATATTACGTATATGTCCTGGAAGCAAGCCTGGCCTTTCAAAACGGCATGACTATTCCTCTGATGAGTGAGTTCTTAAGTTATACCGAAGGTGATACTGCAACAAAAAAACAAGACTGCGAACTGAAAGGTTTCAAACGATTGGCCAAAAGGTTAAAAGCTGAATTCAAAAATTTACCGATTCTGGTGTTATTAGATGGACTTTATCCCAATGGCCCTATTATGAATATATGCCGCAAGAATCGATGGGATTTCATGATGGTTTTACAAGACGACAGCCTTTGCTCTGTATGGGAGGAATATGATGGGCTGCTGAAGTTATTGCCTGAAAACAGCTACAAGATGCATTGGGGTAAAAAGCGGCAGCATTACCAGTGGGTAAATGACATTGTGTATTATTATGACAGGCATAAAAGAGAAACAGTTCATGTTGTTGTTTGTAAAGAAAGCTGGGAAGATCTGGACAAAAAGACAGGAGAGGTAATAATCAAGACGTCTCGCCATGCCTGGATTTCCAGCAAGGCTCTTGATAGAAGCAACTTACATGAACGTTGCAATTTGGCGGCGCGTCATCGTTGGAATATTGAAACAGAAATCCTGGTAGAAAAGCATCATGGTTATAATTATGAGCATTGCTTTTCATATGACTGGAATTCTATGAGAGGATATCATTATTTGATGCGAATTGGTCATTCATTAAACGTTTTGGCTCAATTTTCCGAAAGTTTAATCAAAGTAGTGAGGAAAAAAGGTATACGTGGTTTTATCGATTTTGTTCGTGAAACAATAATTGCTTCATTATTAGATACCAAATGGGTAGAGGAACGTTTATCAGGCCCTATCCAACTGCGTTTGATATAGCTGAGAACAAATTAATAAGTTTTCATTTTAGGCAATTTTCCAAATGCATGGATAGCTGTTTTATCTTGCAGTATTATTGGTGTAAATTTGTTAATATAAAAAAATATTTTCACGAATTTAGCGTTTCTCTTAGCAAAATTGCTTGGGAATCGTAAAATACCCTCGTGGAATTATATACATGCGTCAGGCATGATTCAATCCCTGTTTTTTCTTAACTCTCACTAATGCGCTCAGACAGTTACACGATTAAAAATTTAAAAACCTTTGAAGCTATATAGTTACAATTATTTTCAGTAAGGTTAAATTAATAAAGATATTTCAATTTTCTTATCCTAAAAAGAAGAATTCATTGCAAAAAAAACACTAGAATAATAATATTATGACCTTAGTGCCTGTGGCGAAATACCTGTTCATGGATCCGTTACTATGGAATATAATGTGAATAAAGAAGGTTTTCCGGAAATTGTAAAAGAAATAAACAACTACGTTCGGTTTTTAGCTGAAAGAGGATGTAAAGGGTTTGACTGTTCAAAGGAAAATATTGAGGTAGTTATGAGTTGGGGCAGCAAAACAGCTTTTTTGAATCAAACCCTGGAAACAATCCGTAATGATCTTGGCAACTGCAGGCGCTGCAAGCTTTCTGAAAGCCGAAACAGCATTGTATTTGGAAAGGGAAATTCCGAAGCAAGACTTATTTTTGTTGGCGAAGGACCTGGCTATGAGGAAGATCGGCAGGGATTGCCATTTGTCGGAGCTGCAGGTCAACTTCTTACTAAAATAATACAAGCTATAAAATTGACCCGTGACGAGGTCTATATATGTAATATCATAAAATGTCGTCCTCCTGAAAACAGAAACCCAAAACCGGAAGAGATAAAAGCTTGTTTACCATTTTTGGAGCGTCAGATTTCGGTTATAAAACCGGATTTTATTTGTGCGCTCGGAACTTTCGCAGCACAGACATTACTTGCTACAAATAAGCCTATTTCAAAGCTAAGAGGACATTTACATGATTATGAGGGGATAAAGGTATTACCTACATATCATCCAGCATATCTTCTTCGCAACCCGGATAAAAAACGTGATGTATGGGAAGATATGCAGAAATTAATGAAAGTTCTTGGTTAGTTATTGATGAATTCGCAAAAAGTCGAATTCATCACGTTTTAGGTTTTAAGTGTTAGGTTTGAAGTTGTGGTACTATAATTATTTACAGATACTTAAAACTTAAAACCTCAAACTTAAAACTTCCGTAAATTTTTTTTTTACTTTTTACAAAACCGTCACATATAACCAATAACCAATAACAAATAACTTTCATAAGGACCGGTTATGAAATATAAAATTCTTTTCATAGTTATTTTTTTGCTTATGTTTTGCTCCCCTGAAAGCAGCCTTGCAAGCAAAAATGAAGTCTATATTATTAAAATATCAGATGCTATAAGTCCTGGTATCGCTGATTTTTTAATAAGAGGGATTAAAACGGCATCTGACGAAGATGTTGACTGTACAATTATCGAGCTTGATACGCCCGGTGGTCTGGTTGAATCCATGCGTAAAATCGTAAAAGCTATTTTTGCGAGCAATATTCCGGTTGTGGTATATGTGTCGCCAAGCGGGGCAAGGGCTGCGTCAGCAGGCGTTATGATCACAATGGCTGCTGACATTGCCGCCATGGCTCCGGGAACAAATATCGGAGCAGCACACCCGGTGGGAACCGGTGGCAAAGAAATAGAAAAGACCATGTCCGAAAAGGTAACTAACGACCTGGTTGCCCATGTAAAGAGCATTGCAGAAAAACGGGGGAGAAATATTAAATGGGCTGAAAAGGCCGTCCGTGAAAGTGTATCGATAACTGAAACAGAGGCTCTAAGGGAAAATGTCATCGATATTATTGCAAAAGACATTGATGATTTGATTCGGCAGATCAATGGCCGAAAAGTAAAAGATAAAGGAGAAATCAAACTCGATAATCCCGGGAAAAAAAGACTGGAAGAAAATTTAAGAACAAAAATCTTAAAGACGATAAGCGACCCTAATATTGCGTATATACTAATGATGATAGGACTTGCCGGTCTTTATTTTGAATTGTCTCACCCGGGCTCTATTTTTCCCGGAGTAATCGGGGGAATTTCGATTATTTTAGCTTTTTTCGCGATGCAGACACTTCCTGTGAATTACGCCGGGATTCTCCTGATCATCCTTGCTATTATCTTTTTCATTATGGAAATGAAAATTACAAGTTATGGACTTTTAAGTATCGCAGGAGTAATCTCACTTCTACTTGGTTCCCTTATGCTTTTTGAAGGAAGCAGCCCTGAGCTTCAACTTTCATGGCGAGTTCTTTTACCGACACTTGCTATTATTTCGGGCTTTTTTGTGGTTGTTGCCGGTCTGGTCTTTAAATCGCAAGTTTTACAACCAAGAACTGGTGCTAAAGGCCTTGTCGGGGAAATCGGGATCGTAAAACAGCCAACCATGCCTGAAGGCAAGGTGTTTGTCCACGGTGAACTATGGAATGCAAGTTCAAAAGATCCGATACAAGAAGGTGAAAAAGTTCGTGTGGTAAAGGTTATCAATCTTGTTCTTGAGGTTGAACCGGTAGGCAAAGAATAAAAACACTCTTGCAAAAAGGTCTTTTTTCCGACTTTTTACGAGACTATTAACTAATAAACGGAAAAGGAGAATGTCATGTATCTAACGCCAATTGCAATAATTATACTTGTTATTTTTTTCCTTTCCTCGGCCATAAGAATTTTAAACGAATATGAGAGAGGGGTCATATTCAGGCTGGGGCGCGTAATAAAAGCAAAAGGCCCCGGGCTTATCATACTTATTCCCATAGTAGATAAAATGGTAAAGGTAAGTATGCGTCTTGTGGCTATGGATGTTGATCCCCAGGATGTTATTACGAAAGACAATGTTTCTGTAAAGGTAAATGCCGTTATCTATTTCAGGGTAATCGATCCCATTAAAGCAATAATCGAGGTGGAACAATATAACTATGCAATGGCCCAGCTTGCACAGACAACCCTAAGAAGTGTTTGCGGTCAGGCGGAACTGGATGAGCTATTGTCTGCAAGGGAAAAAATAAATACTCAACTTCAGGAAATACTCGATACACACACTGATCCATGGGGAATAAAGGTTGCGACGGTTGAACTGAAACACATTGATCTGCCGCAGGAGATGCAGCGTGCCATGGCGAAGCAAGCGGAAGCAGAAAGAGAACGTCGGGCAAAGGTTATTAATGCAGAGGGAGAATATCAGGCTGCAACAAGGCTTTCTGAAGCGGCGGAGATTATTCAAACTCACCCCATGGCACTCCAGCTTAGATATCTTCAGACAATGCGCGAAATGTCTGCAGAGCAAAATACAACAACTATATTTCCGTTTCCAATGGATCTATTTAGACCGCTTTTAAAATTTTTTGATAAAGAAAAAAAAGAGAAGAATGAATAAATAATGAACTTGAAAAAGCCCGATTTAGACGATTTCGTAAAAAGTTCAAATTCAAGGCGTGCAAATTTTGTAATCATGAGGCGTACTTATCGTACGTTGAATGATTACGAAATGCAGCACAACGTCCCGCTGAACTGAAGCGGGAGGCTTTTTACGAGACCGTCAATAAATAGAAAAGGAGATCTATAGATATGAGTGATATAGAAAAGGAAACCGAAGAAAAATCTTTAGAAAAAATGACTGTCAAAGACCTGAAGGAAATGGCAAAAGAAATACCGGAAATTACCGGTATTCACGGAATGAAAAA
>CAZLRK010000027.1:0-30898 GCA_964561845.1 uncultured Desulfobacterales bacterium
ATAGGAGAGATGTTTTTTCTCTTGACTCGCCCCTTTAATGGGTGACATCGGCACTAATATTTGGTAATGTTGCGGTTACTGTTTGAAAGCAAGAACGAAATCGGTCTTAGGACGGGTGTATCTTAAGGCAAGCAATCGAGCATTGGAGTCCAAACCATTTCTAATTCGACATACACAATATGTAGAAGTGAAGGAGGAAGATCAGTTAAAGAAAAATTCTCAATTTGAGTTGCATAATAAAACTTATCACAATCTTTTAAGATGTAAATTGGCCTCAGGTTGGACTTGGGGCAAGGTATTTAAAAATCTATCAATACAGTTAAATGTGCGGCTAACGTATTAATAGCTATAAGCGTTTCAATATATTTTTAGGTCGTATAATAATAGTTGAGGTGTCGGGTTTATGGAAGGCATATGGGAGCTATCCGGGTTATAGGCGTCCCGGCTGAATTTAATAGTGTTCAATATGCTTGATGTCATAATTTTAAAGGAAAATTTTGATGGATGTATCTGCAAAACAACTTGTTACCTTGTTTAAAGAAACAATAAACTTTCCACAACCAAACACACTAGAAGGAAGTGCAGAAAGCATAAGAAATTACTATAAAATGATTCGGCAATTTGCTACTATGGCTAATATATATCAGGACTTGATACCAGAAGAATATGATATTTTATCCATTTTGGAACTTGCAGATTTTATTTTAGATTTGAAGTTTGAAGAATTGCAAAAGATAGCGAATAACTTACCATTCATACTGGATGGGGTTATTCTGCAAAATAAGACAATATCCTATCCAGAAACAGATGTTGACCCTTCATGGGAGCCTACTATAGCTATGCTTTCTAAAAATCTCCCGGATGAAATAGACCTAACCGACAGCAGTCAGGATAATATATTTTTAAACGCAGCCACTGACTTATTGAACAAATACCCAGAGACTTCTGCTCTTCAAAATCTTGACAGATGGATAACTTCCCGTCCAGAGAAGTATAAAAATGCAATGCTTCTGGTTTCAAAGCAGGCTCTTTCCAAAATGTATGTGAAGCAAATAGATTATCCGCTCCATGTATCACTGGTACTCGCCATGTATAATGAGCACAATAGGATTCGTCCAAAAAGCAGTGATAACTCCAATGGTGAAGATTTTGTCCGACGTAAGATGAAACAAATGGAGTGGCTATTGAAAGATTCGCCTCTTAACTTCAACATGATTCTTGTTGATGATGGCTGCCCAAAACAGAGTGGGGAAAAAGCACAGGAGATTATTGAAAAAGAAGGATACAAAAATGTAAAGGTACTTTATCTTGACGATGGCATCAAAAGACAGTCAGCGGTTATAAAAGGATTAAAATCCACAAGTGACAGCCAAAAAGGAGGATCTATTCAATATGGTATGTGGCAAGCATTGGAAAATTATTCCGAAGGTGATAAGCCGCATATAGTTGTCTTTACAGATGCTGATATGGCAACACCTGTTAATGAAATTGGACTTTTACTGGGAAAACAAGACGATAAAACCATGCTTTCTATTGCGTCACGCTATGACGCGGGGAGTATTTGTCGCGGTCCATGGGGGAAGAACGGAGAAGTTCAAGGGTTGACTGAATTCGATCGTCGAATGGTCGGCTTGCGGGGACTTGTGTTTTCAAAACTGTTTCCGCAAACAGGGAAAATCACAGATACACAATGTGGTCTCAAGGCTTTTAATGAAAAACTTTTAAGACAAATACTTTTGAAAACCAAGGTAAGGACATTCTCATTTGATATCGAATTGTTGGTGCTTGCAGCATCTACCGATACAGCCATAGCTATTGCTCCAATTTACTGGCATGACAGCTTTGCCGAATCCAGTTTTTGGGGAAATGCAGCTGAGAAAACAAATGATGATGATAGTTAGTAGTTTCCCCTGCTGTATTCTTACAGTAATCCCCCCTGTTTTACTGCTATATATGACAATGCGCTTGATTTTTATGATATCATATGGGTGTCTCTTGATAGATTTTCATAGTAAAGGTTTTAATTTATTTCTACGAACCACAATATACATAATCAAGTTGCAATTTTTAAAGGTTTCGGTTGTATGCTGCCTTAGATGTGGAAAAATTGAAGCCCCAAATTTGTGAGGTTGAGAAAAGAAATTGTTTCTTGCACTCCTTCCAAAACACTGATTTTCGACATTTGCTTTAAGTAAGCGAGAGTAGTTTTTTAAATTCATTCATAACTTCTTTTGCAAATTCAACATCATTGATATATGCGTCTAACTCAATTAAAGGAATGCTGTCATCAAGATGTTTCCTAAGCGTATTAAGGAGCGCCTTGTCGGCTTCGGGGTTCCAGAATGGCTTTTCCTGACGATCCAGAGTGGATAATCCCATTTTAGGCCAGATGACAACCGCAGCTCCCTGGGATTTATTTAACTATTAGGAGCCTGTGGTACTTGTTTACCTTTCAAACTTCTAGAAACGAGGCGCCCAAGAAAAATTGCAAGCGGTGCAATATCCTGTAACACGTTCTGCAGAACGTCCCCTATTACGCGTTCTGCACGAACGTTATTATTTCTGAAATGAGTCATCTCACCCAATTCGGCCTAATGCTGATGCAAATTCCACTTCCAATGATCAAAATACCTCCGATAAGCGATCGCCAGCTTAAGGATTCACTGAAAAGGAAAAATCCGCAAAGCGCTCCGATAACTATTTCGGACATACTTATTACCCCTACCTTGGGTGAGGGTAGAAGAGAGAGGGCTTTATTTCCTGCCAGCTGTGCTAATGTTGCCAAAGTCGTAATAGCAAATATACCTATGAATCCGTTGATCCCGATTTGAAAAGGCGCATCCTGAAACAATAGGGGAGCGATACAAAATATACATCCGGCAACGCAGATGTAAAAAATTGGTATTAATGGATTGTTTTTACTACTAAGGAGTCGAATAAACGTAAGGGTCAGACCATACATGAAAGCGGCTGTCAAGCCGAACAAGTGCCCCCACTGAAGTCTCCCTCCCACATGACCGGACCAAAGAACTAAGATCATACCACCAAAGGCAAAACCAATGAGCATCCATTCATAAGGACCCATCTTTTCACCAGTAAGACGGGGGGATGCCAGAGCGGCAAAAATAGGGTAGAGATAAATCAAAACTAATGCCTCGAACAATGGCAGGAGGAGCAAGGCAAGCATTATACTGATCACAGCACCCATGCCGGTCAAGCCGGTGACAATCAGAATTTTTCGTCGTTGACCCAGGAGGTTCAACCCTATCCATCTGGCAATAAACGCCATGACGATAAGACAAAGCAGGCTGCGACCAAACATCATTTGCCAAATGGTCAGGTAGGGCTTTGAGAATTTAACGGCCAGGTTGAACATTGCAAAAAGACCGGCCGACAGAAAAGCATATAAAGCACCGGTTTGATGTTCTTTAAATATTTTCATCTACTGTGTATAGACCTCGTATCCAGAGATACCAAAAAGTAGTTTTTGAAGCTTGTCCTCCTCGCTTTAGTGCGGTGAAGGAGATTTCCGGCGAGCCTGTCCCGCCTCCTATTCCTGAAAAAAAAGAACTATAGTCAGAAATACTAAAAAAACAAGAGAAATCTCCCTACCGATTAACTGAAAAGAAGTTAGCTGAAGCAAGTAATAAGGGCTGTTTTGCAAAGGTCTCACTCTATCCGGAGCGACTCTCCCGCCCTAGGTACTGAGACGGAATAACCTTCCTTTTTAAGATGCTGTGCAAAGGCCAGAGACTGATCCTCTTCACCGTGGACAACAGCAACTTTTTTGATGTTCAGGTTGGATTCTCTTAAAAATCGACTCATCTCGTTTTGATCCCCGTGGGCGCTGAAACCTCCCAGGCTGATGACACGGGCCTTTAGCGGATACTCCTTATTGAGGAATTTTAGCATGGGCGGCGCACCGCTCCTGCCGGACTCTTCATACGCAATACCATGTTCAAGAATGCGCCGTCCGAGGGTGTTCTGCGCCATGTAGCCTACGATAAGAATCGTGGTTTTCGGATTGTGAATCTTGTAACGCAGGTGATGCAGAATCCTCCCGGCCTCACACATGCCCGACGCTGCTATGACGATATGCGGCTTATTCTCGCGGTTTAGCGCCATGGATTCTTCAACAGATTTTACAAAATGAACCCCTTTAAAGGAAAAGGGATTTTTACCATGCTGCAGAAAATTATCATGGGTTTCCTTATCATAGACTTCGGGGTGTTCTCCGAATACTCTGGTTATGTTGATTGCCAGCGGACTGTCTATGAATACTGGAACCTCCGGGACTTGTTTTTCATTTCGAAGTTCATGCAGCCAGTATAACAGTTCCTGGGTGCGCCCGAATGCAAAAGCAGGAATTAAGACCGTTCCGCCCCTGTTGTGAGTATCCACTAGCACCTGTTTCAGATGGGGCTTCAGGTCCTTTACCGGTTCATGCAGGCGATTGCCATAGGTGCTTTCAATAATCAGCAAGTCTATCTGCCGGTCTTCTTCTCTAAAATCGATCGTTGGATCTTCGATAATTGGTTTATTGAATCTGCCGATGTCCCCGGTATAGCCGACTGTGAATGTGCGGCCGTTTTCTTTGGCTTTGATTATGGAGATGGCAGAGCCGAGAATGTGCCCTGCATCATACATCGTGCAGGTCATATCATTCCCAATAGTAATCGGGTGACGATAGGGATAGCCGTCAAAATAAGTGAGGGCTTGCAGGGCGTCTTCAGAAGAATAGATAGGTTGGATTCCTTTCAGGTTGTAACAATCGACCAATTCGTTGATAGTTTCGTTCTTCAGTTCATGGCGCCCTTTTTTCAAGAGTTTCTTGATATTGTCAAGCCCGCCTTTTGATATTTTTTTTGCTCGACGGGATTTTTTCATCTGAGCCAGGATCGACCTCACGGTCTTATAATTGATATAGGCAGCATCCGATTCCTGGATATGAGCGCTGTCCATAAGGAGATATTCGCATGCGCCGGCAGTAGCGCGTGTGCATACAATGCGCCCCGAAAAGTCATGTCTGGTCAATAGCGGAATACGCCCTGAGTGATCGATATGGGCGTGGGATAGAATCATGTTGGTGATTATCCGCGGATCAAACGGCAAAGTCCTGTTTTTTTCTCCAATTTCCCGGCGGTGGCCCTGGAACATTCCGCAGTCGAGCAGAATTCGGTCATTCCCGGTGGTTAATAGATGCATCGAACCGGTCACTTCTCGTACAGCCCCATAAAAAGTCAGGTGCATAGCAAGCCTCCTTTTGGGTAATATTTCATTTATTAGACGGGATAACAGGATAAACATGATGAATTCGTAAAAAGTTGAATTCATCAAATATTTTTACACCGGTGAACTATGGCGAAACTTCTAAACGATTGGTAACGTTCAAAAGTGTTTGCATTGTTTTGTATGCGTTCAAAATCTGAAAAGGTAATGCCTGTTTCCGAAAGGCGATATCACTGTATAGTTCCTCGACTGCTCACAGTGATCAAATATTTAGGATTTGCGCCACATAAGCTATAATGTTAGAGAAATTGTCTGTTAAATCCTAAATATTTGATCACTCCCTAATAAGTAAATTGATATCGTCTTTCGGAAATATGCATTACCGAATGATTGTTATATAGATCCCATTTATTTGGGGAAACAATAATGCTAACACTTTTGAGCGTTACTATATGATTACAGTACGTTTGATGGTGTTAACAACCTCTTCCGGATCATCCAGTATTGTAACCAGATCCACATCTTCAGGAGAAATCAAGTTGCGATCTAAAAGATTACCACGCACCCATTCCCATAGCGAACCCCAGTAATCAGATCCCACGAGAATAAGTGGAAAGGCTTTGATTCGCTTGGTTTGTATGAGTGTAATCGCTTCAAAGATTTCGTCCAGCGTCCCAAAACCACCCGGCATCCCCACGTATGCCTGGGCGTATTTTACAAAGATCACCTTTCTAACAAAAAAATACTTAAAATCCATTTGAATATTAGCATAAGGATTGGGATCTTGCTCCATGGGCAGACGAATATTAAGACCAATAGATTTTGCGCCTCCTTCGCTTGCCCCTTTGTTACCCGCCTCCATGATCCCGGAGCCTCCACCTGTGATGATGTTGAAACCATTTTCAGCCAATTTCCTGGCAATTGTGACGGTCTTTTTGTATGTTTCTTCTTTAGGGCTGACACGGGCAGAGCCATAGATGGAAACACAAGGATAGATGTCAGACAACGTTTCAAAACCATCAACAAGTTCGGCTAATATCTTAAAGAGTCTCCAGGAATCATTTACCGAGATTGCATCAATCAGATATTGTTTTTCTATCATGGTTACACACCTCTTTCAAAGATTATATAATAGAAGTTTGACGGTTTCGTAAAAAGCCCAACTTCTTCGTTGTGCTGCATTTCATAATCATTCAACGTACGATAAGTACGCCTCATAATTACAAAATTTACACGCCTTGAATTTGAACTTTTTACGAAACCGTCTAAATCGGACTTTTTACGAGAGTGTTTTGTATTTAGTGTTTAATGTTTTGTTATGACACTCTAAAGCGCCTCTTAATCTTAATCATAATCATATTCATATTCTTAAATATGCAGACCTCGTTAAGTGGTTGAGTGGTTAAGTTGTTATTTTTATATCAATATTTTGCATTTCCATGAAAATTGGACCTTCGTTGTTTGGATGATTATAACCTTCTAAATTTCTATGATTATTTTCCCGCTCAACTATTTGACGATATCTGAACAAAAGAACCTATTAGATTACGATTATGAGTAAGATTATGATTACGAAAAAATTCCATGTCAATTTAAAGGCAACTTAAACACAAAATACTAAACACAAAATCCCGCAAGGCGGGAATGAATTCCACTTTTTACGAATTCATCAAATTTGATTGTATTGTGAAACATATTTTACTCAACTTATTTTGTAAATATTATTTATTCGATTTTAAAATAATTTAAACCCTAAATATTTGGTCGTCTTCTTCTAAATAAATTGATATTGAGGTTGATTTTTTATGCGATGCAATGTCATATAGCCGTAAGGAGCGACTAAAGTGTGAAAAAACAAGAGATACAAGATATCCAACTTGGACATCAACAGCTTCTTTTTGGTTTTGAAAGTAGTGAGTTAAAAGGGCGAGACATAGTTATGTCCTGTATTATTAACCAAACTGAAAAGCATGGATATGTTGTTTTGGATGAGTTTATTCAATATGTAAAAGAATTTCATGATTTGTCTGAATTTGAGATTTTGCAGCATATTTTTTGGATTGCGCAAGATTCGAAAATTCACTTTAGAATGGATGAAAAAAATCTTGAGCCTTATATAGTCAAAAAAGTTTTGCTTAAATCCACGGGGCAAAGCATAAAAATCATTACAAATAAATCTGTTGATGATTCCGTATTTCAGGATGTGAAGCGGTTCTATGAAAAATTGTCCGGACAAGAAAACATTGATCATTTTGATGACCAATATGAATTTGCGCGGTTTTTAGCAAAGGAAATAAGGGATTGGGAAAGTTGTCTCAAATCACACAAATTTACCGCACAAAAGCCATATTTTCCCGGAAAGAAAAAAATAGATGATTCTCTGCGTTTTATCAAAAAGATCTCTACTAAACTTGACCCTTTTTCCCTAATTAATACATTTTACAATAATAAAGAAAAAATTATTAAATTGGTTGATGATGTAAGGAATATTACCGGGTTTTATACCAGGCATATTGATATTTGGAAAACTTTAATTCAATCAGTCAAAGAATTTAGTGAAAATCTGCCTGAATTAAAAAAAGATTCAGAAATAGCCACAGGTTTTGACAGACTTAAACAGATTCTTTCATCACCTGAACCCTATGAAATGATAACGGAAACAGGTGAATTACTCAAAAAGGTTAAATCATATCATGATATAATTGTTGAAAAGAAGACGAAACAATGCCGTGCAACTGCGTTATTAAAAATTGACCATATGATTGAAGGGATGAAAGATCATCTTAATGCTCATAAAGCAAATCAGGATTTGCGAAACAAATCTCTTTATTTTTTAAGAAGAATAAAAAATCTGATTAGTAATGCCGGAAATATCAAAGATATAAATAATTATTTAAACGATGCCGAAGATATGCTGGATACTTTTCGGGAAGAAATTAAAGAATCCTGACCCCAGTTAAAAATGCTTCTTGCTAAGTCCATCGATTCGTAAATACAGTCACGTATTTACTCACTCAGGACTTAGTGCTGAGTGAGCAATAACATTGCACTGGCTGTGAAAAATACGTTACAATAATTGCGAATCGAAGTACTAAGCCTTGAATTGCAAGGAACTATAAAATTTGTAGCAAATAAACAGCGTAATTTTAGATGTAAGAATTTGAGCATCGAACATCCAACGCTCAACATCGAACGTCGAATAAGGATATCGCTTCGCTCTAATAAATTATAAAATTGAAACACCGAAGGTGTACATTCATTCGATGTTGGACGTTGGATGTTCGATGTTGGACGTTCATTTTTTATTTTAGTTCATAGTTGTGTTAATAGAATATATTGCATTCAGATTTACGCTGGGTCAGGAGCTCTGAATTTTGGCATTTTAGGCATTTCTTCTTTTAGGCATTTTAAATTTTAAGTATCTTTCAATTACTGTAATACCATAACTTTAAACCTAAAACTTCAAACCTAACCTGCCCGCCATCGCGAGCTCAGGCGAGGCGGGCGGGAACGTGATAAATTCAACTTTTTACGAATTCATCATAGTTCAACAACGGAGGTTTAAAAGATGAAACTAGGAATAATCGGCCTCCCGGGGGCGGGCAAGTCGACTATATTTGAAGCTTTGACAAAGTCTTTTACAGATACGCCGCACAAGGGAGAAAGCCGCATAGGAACCATAAGAGTACCGGATGAACGTATGGGTGTTTTAACCAATATCTATAAACCCAAAAAAACCGTTTACACCCAGGTGGAATACTTTCTTCCGCGTATAACTGATCATCAAAAAGAACAAACTATTTGGACGCTTATAAGAGATTTCGACGCCTTGATTCATGTAATTCGGAATTTTGGTGGATATGGTCTGGCCGAACAATCACCCTATAACGATTTTCTGAAAATTGAGCAGGAACTGATTTTATCAGATCTTGTTGCTGTGGAAAAAAGATTAGAACGCCTTGACCTTAACAAAAAAAGGGGTAAAAAAATTAATCGGGAAGAACTTTTACTTTTAAATGAATGTTTAAAAAATCTTGAAAACGAGAATCCTTTGAGAAATTTTCCGGATCTTGCATCTGCACATCTTTTAAAAGGCTATGCTTATATTTCAGCAAAACCGATGCTTGTCTTATTTAACAACGAGGATGAAGATGATAGAGCGCCTGATATTAAAAACTTAATTGATAAAGAAAAATGCTTGGTTTTAAAGGGCAAACTCGAACATGAACTTGCTCAAATGTCCGATGAAGAGGCAAAGGAATTTATGTCTGAATTTAATATAACAGGATCTGCAACGGACAGAGTCATAAAACGATCATATGATTTGCTTGGTCTTATATCATTTTTTACGGCCAGTGAGAAAGAACTGCGTGCATGGACAATAAGAAAAGGAACAAAAGCGGTTGATGCCGCAGGTACAATCCATTCAGACATGAAAAGAGGTTTTATTCGCGCCGAGGTAGTCTCCTATGATGATCTTACAGCTGCAGGCGCCTTTGCGGAGGCAAGAAAAAAGGGGAACGTCAGATTAGAGGGCAAATCCTACCTGGTTATGGATGGTGATATTATTAATTTCCGGTTTAATGTTTGATGGAAGGTAACTACTCAGTTATCTTGCCACAAAGGCACCAAGACACCAAGATTATATAAATAAAAAAATGATAAATTTCTTTTTCTTTGTGTCTTCGCTTGCCCCGTAGCTCCGGAAGATGGTACTGGGGTGTCTTAGTGGCTGAATAATTACAATGGAAGATTAATCAGCCAAAATTTCTTCCTTTAACATACAGCACGCAATTTTATATTCAGGAGACCCATCACTGTTGTAACAAAGATTTGCAGGCTGTATAATCCTGTTCATTACACATCCTTCGGGGATGTTAAGCTGAAAAAGGTCATTTTCATTCAACCCTCCTGCATTTACCAGCTTGTTGTCCTTAAATTCCATGCTATGCATAGGAAAATCTTCACACAGAGGGCATCTGTATACCCGGCCGTTGGGAAATATGAAATAATTTTCCGCAACGAGGCCAGCACACTCAAAGGATTCTTGCGGGTCTAAAAAAACTTTAGGGTATGTAGCTGGTATTCCAAGGGCGGCGACTTTTTTTGCCACATCAGGAATTATGCTTAACCATTCGGAACGAGAAACCTGTAGTTTATCCTGTCCCATTTTAGCTGATTTTCCCCTTATACCGATGACCTGGATAAAAAATCTGTCTATCTCCAAGTCCCCTAAAAGGGGGGCTATCATATTTATCTCATTAATATTGTTTTTAGTTACAGTATAGATAAGGCTGGTGCTAAATCCACTGGAAATTGTTTTTTTTATGCCCTTGATACATCTATCATATGATCCTTCCCCGCGAATTATATCGTTAGTTTTACTGGTGGCGCCGTCCAGGCTGAAACTAAAATAGTCAACCTCCTCCGGATCGACCTTTGAAAGGATGTCATTAAATAGATATCCGTTTGTATCGATAGTTATGGAGTTATAACCGAGATTTTTTGCTTTTTTGACGGCAAGGGAAAGATCAGGATGCAGCGTGGGTTCTCCACCTAAAAATATTATGTTGGTTTCTTTGCTTTTTTCGACAAATGCTGCGAGCCATTTCTCTATTATCGATAGTGAAAGTGGATTTTTTCCTTGTTGTTCCGGATTGATATAACAGTGTTTGCACTTAAGGTTGCAATTTGTAAGAATATGGAAAAAAAGATTCGCGGCGTTTTTTGAAAAGGAAACGGTTCTTTTGTTTTTCATTTGATTTTTTGTTTCAGTCTTTTTACCTCCTTTTTAGTCCTAACCAATTCTTCATTTGTTAAGCGTAGCCTGATTGACATAAATTCAGAAAAAATTCCATACAGTAACAACAAAAAATCTAATCTTTCGTCTTTGCTGTCGCTGGAAGAAAGTTTTTGCTTTGCGGAAGTATCAACCGCAAGGCACGCAGTTTTTCCTACGGCATGTACAGATGCAGACCTGCTTAAACTATCTATTACCCTCATTTCGCCAAAAATTTCACCCTTCTGGTCAATTGTACCAATTTCTTCTCCTAATCTTGTTATTCGGATCTTACCCCCAAGGAGAAAGTAGATCCACATGTCCATGTCACCCTCTTTTATAATCATTTCACCGTCTTCATATTCCCTTATTTTACTCAATCTGAGTAGCTTTCCGAGGCTCTGTGTTTCGAAATGGCTCAAGGTAGAAATAGTCATAAGCTTTTTTATGTTTTCAACAGTATCTTGTAAATATCTTGATTCAATCATATTTACCTCCTCTCAAGACAATCTTTGGATAATGATTTATCGAATTCCACAGGATAGCACCCATCAAAACATGCCTTGCAGAAATTATTTTCAGGGTTCTCGATAGCTGTTGATCTAAGTAGACCCTCAAGACTAAGGTAGTATAGCGAATCAAGGCCAAGAATACCAGTTAATTCTGCTACCGACTTATCTGAGGCAATCAATTCACCTGTTGTAGAAAAATCAATGCCGTAATGGCATGGAAAGCTATGAGGCGGGCCGCTTACACGCATGTGTATTTTTTTTACACCAAGCTCTCGCAGCGCTTTTACCCTTGTTTTAACGGTTGTTCCTCTTATTATGGAATCTTCAATGATAATGATATCTTTACCTTCTAGAAGTTCTTTTACGGGATTAAGTTTTACCCTTACGCCAAAATCCCGCATACTCTGGGTGGGTTGGATAAATGTTCTTCCCACATAATGATTCCGGATCATGGCCATTTCAAAGGGAATCCCCGAGGCTTCCGAATAGCCAATGGCCGCATAGGTTCCCGAATCAGGAAAAGGCATTACCAGATCGGCTTCCACCGGTGACTCTTGGGCAAGACACCTTCCGAGAGCTTTTCTTGTTTGATAGACATTTTGGCCGAATATTGTGCTATCCGGTCTTGCAAAATAAATTAGTTCAAATATGCAGAAACTTCTATTAGCTGCAACGTTTGATTTCAAACTTTTAATACCATCATGGCTAATAATAAGAATTTCTCCGGGATCGAGTTCTCGACCAAACTCAGCCTGAACCAAATCAAGAGCACAAGTTTCAGAAGCCAGAATATAATTTCCATTCAGAATTCCAAGGCATAAGGGCCTGAATCCGTTTGGATCCTTGATTCCGATAACTTCTCCCCTGCTTGTAAGAACGATAAAAGAAAACGCCCCTTTTAATTTCGATACTGTTTTAACAAGGGCTTGCTCAAAGCCATACTTTAAGTTTTTAACAAAAAGATGCAGAAAAATTTCACTATCCATGGTGGTTTGAAAAATTGATCCTGCTTCTTCAAGCTCTTTTTTCAAAGCATACGCATTTACAAGATTACCGTTATGGGCAACAGCATACGATTTATTTATGTGATGCACTACAAAGGGCTGAGCATTGGAAAGTATAGAGCTTCCGGTAGTGGAATAGCGCACATGCCCAATGGCACTTTCTCCTTCCAGTTGTTCCAATTTTGCCATGTCAAAAACATCAGGAACAAGGCCCATACCTTTATGTTCAATAATTTTCTTATCTTTTACGACTGCGATACCTGCACTTTCCTGTCCCCTATGCTGGAGTGCATAGAGGCCGAAATAGGTCAGTTTTGAGGTTTCATGTTGCCCGCAAACACCAAAAAGGCCGCAGGCCTCACGAGGTTTATCAAGAAAATTCATTTTAATGTACTGCTCCAATTGGTTACAGTTCAGATATCGTCAAATAGTTGAGTGGTTGAGTGGTTGAGTAGAAAAAGATTTATATAATCTTTATGCCTCAATTACTACCATCATCTCAATCAACTGTAAAGTTTTTTAACCGATATACTCCTGAAGCGGCTTCACCGAGAGTTCATTTCTCATAATCCTGATGATACCCCTGCACATAGCCATACCACCTGCAGTTGTTGTTGCATAAGGGATATTATATTTCAAGGCTGTCCTTCTGATGATGTACCCGTCATGCCTTGTTGCAGTGCCCAAAGCTGTATTTACAATCAGATGTATCTCTCCGTTTTTTATTGCATCTACCACATGCGGGCGGCCTTGTGACACTTTATTTATCATTTTATTTGTTATGCCGTTAATTGTCAAAAATTTGGAGGTTCCTTTGGTTGCCATGATCGTAAAACCTATATCCTTAAACATAGATGCCAGGGGAACGATAGTTTTTTTATCATTATCAATCACACTGATAAATACCGTGCCGGAAGTCGGCAAATTCTGCCCTGCCCCAAATTGAGCCTTTGCATAAGCAGCACCGAATTCAGGTCCGATTCCCATAACCTCTCCGGTTGATTTCATTTCAGGCCCAAGCAAAGTGTCCACATCCGGGAATCTGTCAAAGGGAAGGACAGCCTCTTTTACCGAAATATGGGAGGGGATCTTTTCATGGGTAAGGCCTATATCTTGGAGAGTCCGACCGAGCATCAACTTTGTTGCAAGCTTTGCAAGTGGTATTCCTGTTGCTTTACTGACAAAAGGGATTGTCCTGGAGGCTCGAGGGTTAACTTCAAGAACGTATAATTGTCCGTCTTTCATGGCATATTGAACGTTCATCAGCCCTACAACATTCAATTCAGATGCCATGGCTTTTGTCGCATCTGTTATCTTCTCAATAAAATCAGGAGTAATGTTGTATGGGGGAAGAACGCAGGCCGAGTCACCCGAATGTATTCCCGCCTCCTCAATGTGCTGCATGATACCGCCTATTATGGTTCTCTTTCCATCCGAAATAGCATCCACATCCACTTCAAAGGCGTCTTCAACAAACTTATCTATTAACACCGGATGTCCCGGGGATGCTATAATTGCAAGCTTTGTAAAATTTTCAAGGTTTGTCCGGTCATATACTATTTTCATGGCTCTTCCGCCAAGAACATAGGATGGGCGCACAATTACAGGATATCCGATTTCTTTTACGACAGCCACCGCCTCATCGATCGACATGGCTGTACCGTTTGCAGGTTGAACAAGTCCTAATTTTGACAGCATGGCCTGAAACAGTTCCCGATCCTCCGCCCTGTCTATACTTTCAGGCTGCGTTCCCATAATGGAGACACCGGCTTCAAATAGAGGTGTGGAAAGGTTAAGCGGCGTCTGTCCGCCGAACTGAACAATAACGCCCATTGGCTTTTCGGTTTCTACAATATGAAGCACATCCTCTTTTGTTAATGGTTCGAAATATAGTTTGTCGGATGTATCATAATCAGTGCTGACGGTTTCGGGGTTGCTGTTTACCATAATACTCTCAACCCCTTCTTCTTTTAAGGCAAATGAAGCATGGACACAGCAATAGTCAAACTCAATACCCTGACCGATCCTGTTAGGGCCGCCCCCTAAAATCATTACCTTCTTGCTGTCGGAAACCCTTGCTTCATTTTCCGTCTCATATGTAGAATAATAGTAAGGTGTTGCAGCCTTGAATTCGGCAGCACAGGTATCGACAAGTTTATAAACCGGTTGGATTTTATGAGACCTGCGGATTTTTTTTATTCTTTCTTCGAATGAGCCTGTTAGATGTGCGAGCTGTATGTCAGAGAACCCCCATGATTTTGCCTTTTTTAAAAGAGAGGGCCGGATGTTGGGTTCATGATGCTCCAAGTCTGATGTTTTTGAGCTTTGAACTTTATGATTTGAACTAATCTTTTCTTCAAGTTCCACTATCTGCTGAAGCTGATATATAAACCATGGGTCGATGCCTGTTAATTCGTAGATGGCTTGAATCGACATACCGTTTAAAAGCGCGTATCGAAGATAAAATACCCTTTGTGAGTTTGGAACAGCCAAATTTTGTTCGATTTCAGTTAATGATGGAATTTCTTCTTTCTCATCCATAGGATCCTTTCCATCTGCGCCAAAACCGTATCTTCCGATTTCAAGGGATCTTAAACCTTTTTGAAAAGCTTCCTTAAAGGTTCTGCCGATGGCCATTGTTTCTCCTACGGACTTCATGGACGTTGTAAGGAAATCTTGTGTTTCCGGAAATTTTTCAAAGGTCCATCGGGGTATTTTAACAACACAATAATCAAGAGTGGGTTCAAAAGATGCAAGGGTTTCTCCAGTGATGTCGTTGGGGATTTCATCCAGTGTGTAACCCACGGCGAGTTTGGCCGCTATTTTGGCGATGGGGAAACCGGTTGCCTTTGAAGCAAGGGCTGAACTGCGAGAAACCCTTGGATTCATCTCAACAACTATCATTTCACCGTTATTAGGCTCGATGGCGAACTGAACATTTGATCCGCCTGTATCAACGCCGATTTCCCGTATGATTTCTATGGATGCATTCCGCATCATTTGGTATTCTTTATCGCTGAGTGTCTGGGCAGGCGCAACCGTAATGCTATCACCGGTGTGTATCCCCATGGGGTCCATATTTTCTATGGAACATATAATGACAACATTATCATTGTGATCCCGCATGACCTCCAGCTCATATTCTTTCCATCCCAAAACGGATTCTTCAAGCATTACCTGTTCTATAAGACTTGCTTCCAATCCTGCCTTGACCATATTCTCCAGGTCTTCTGAGTTATAGGCAACACCTCCGCCTGTTCCGCCAAGAGTGAAGCTCGGACGAACAATTATAGGAAATCCAATATCATCTGCAATTGCCCGGGCATTTTCCATGTTAGTTGTAAAACCGCTTTCAGGTATGCGAAGCCCTATTTTTTCCATAGCGGCGCGAAAAAGGTCTCTGGCTTCAGCCTTTTTGATCGATTCGATTGAAGCCCCGATCATTTCAACACCAAATTTATCCAACACCCCGGTTTTTGCGACTTCAACGGCAGTGTTAAGGCCCGTCTGGCCGCCAAGTGTCGGAAGCAAAGCGTCAGGTCGCTCCTTTTCGATTATTTTAGAAACAGCGGTGGGAGTAACTGGTTCCACGTAGGTCCGATCGGCCATTTCAGGATCGGTCATTATCGTTGCGGGATTGCTGTTGATAAGTACAACTTCGTACCCTTCTTCTTTCAATGCTTTACATGCCTGAGTGCCGGAATAATCAAACTCGCAGGCCTGGCTAATAATAATCGGGCCCGCGCCAATGATAAGAATTTTGTTTATGTCAGTCCGTTTCGGCATAGTTTTTCATTATTTGTAACAGTTAAGCCACTAAGACACTAAGGCACTAAGAAGAAATATTAGTTTAAACCTTTAATTTCAACGCGCCTCTTACTAAAAAGAGGATTAAAAGAATTAATAACGTTCAAAAGTGTGCGCATAATTGTTTTCCCAAATAAATGGGATCCATTTAGCAATCATTCGGTAATGCATATTTCCAAAAGGCGATATCAATTTACCTATTAGGGGGTGACCAAATATTTGGGATTTAACAAACAGTTCCTTGAACAATAGGGCTTATGTAGCGCAAATCCCAAATATTTGATCACTGTGAGCAGTCGAGGAATTATACAGTGATATCGTCTTTCGGAAACATCCATTACCTTTTCAAATTTTAACCGCATACAAAGAAATGTACACACTTTTGAACGTTACCAAAGAATTATATTATAATCTTTGTGTCTTCGTGTCTGGCTTAACTATTCCCATCATTGTAGTAAACTCATCAAAAAGATATCTCGCATCATGGGGACCCGGCGACGCTTCGGGGTGGTACTGCACGGCAATAATCGGCAGCTTACAATGCCTGAAGCCCTCTAATGTATTATCGTTTAAATTTATATGGGTTATTTCGATGTTTTTCCCATTAAGGCTGTCTATGTCCACCGCAAAACCATGATTTTGAGAAGTTATTTCAACCTTTCCAGTTAGAAGATTCTTCACGGGTTGGTTTGCGCCACGGTGTCCGAATTTCAATTTGAATGTTGTTCCTCCGAAAGCGAGCCCAAGAAGTTGAATCCCGAGACAAATTCCGAAAATAGGACAGTATTCCAAAAGTTCTCGGATTGTTTTAATGGCATAATAAACCGGTTCAGGATCACCGGGACCGTTGGAAAGAAATATTCCATCAGGTTCCATGGCTTTTATGATTTTAGCCGGAGTAGACGCCGGAACCACAACAATCTCACAGCCTGAATGCTCCAGGCATCTTAGAATATTATATTTTATTCCAAAATCCAGGGCAACGACGGAATATTTTTCCGTTCTATGTCTCCATATGTCAGCACTTAATTTATTATAATTTTCTATAAAAAGCGGTTTTCCGGATGCCCAGTAATAGGGTATGTCTGTTGTTACTTCTTTTGCAAGGTCCAGCCCGGCCATGCTGGGTATGCTTTTTGCTTTCTTAACAAGGGAATCAGGGTTAAGGTCTTTTGTAGAAATGAATGCGCGCATGGCCCCGGAGTTGCGAAGATGTCTTGTCAGTGCCCGGGTGTCGAACTCTTCAACCCCCATTATCCCGTGTTGTGTCAGGTAATTTCCAAGCGTGGATGTAGATCTGAAATTGCTGGGGAAGTCTTGATATTCTCTAACAAGAAAGGCCGCGACTTGTATCCGGTCGGATTCCACATCCTCAATATTAATGCCGTAGTTGCCCACCAGCGGATATGTCATGGTCACCATCTGCCCTCTATAAGACGGGTCGGTCAGTACTTCCTGGTAACCTGTCATGCTTGTATTAAAAACAATTTCACCACAGGTTTCTCCCCGGCCGGTAAAAGATCGGCAGGCAAATGAACGTCCATCTTCCAGAGCCAATAGTGCTTTCATGTTTCTTGCAGGTCTTTTAATACTTTAGCTGTTTGAAAATAAGGTCGCTTCAAAGTTGGAAAAGGTAATGCCTGTTATGCCGTAACTATTGAACGTTACTAATTACTTTCATAAGGCTAAAATGTTACAAGGTCTTCGCCCCATTATTCCGAGGCAATCGATTCTTTGGCGAGAACATCCAATTTTACGGCCTGTACTTTGCGATAGATATCTGAGTAGTTCTTTTTTTCACCGTTTACAGTCAAAAGGTCGTTTTCAATTGAAATTCCAAAAAGGTTTTCATTTTCTTGCAGATATGGAAAAATCAAATCCCAGTCAGCAGGGCTTAAATCCACGATCTCGCCGCCGTTCAATTGGTCATCTACTACTTTTCGAAAAGGATCTCTCAAATAAATAGCGCCGCCGGAAGCCAATGAAAAAAGGTTTGAGCCCGGATATGGTGTGGGTTGATTTACAACATTACCTTTTTCATCAAATTCAATACCGTTAAGAACAACAAAACCACCACCTTTTAACGGATCTCCGGCCATGAAAGATTCCGCCAGATAATCGAGGCAGGTGCCATTGATTACAACCCTGGGTCTTCCCACTGCATTGATGAGTGGTCTGCCCGCGGCATTACCCATAATGTAAATTTCACCACCTTTGCCGCCGTACATAAAAGCCTGGCCGACATCACCGTATACTACAAGTCGACCGTCCTTCATGATCTGGCAAAGCTGATCCTGGCCGTTATCGTGCACCCGGATTTCCAATCCGTCAATCCCTGAACCAAGGTAATCTCCTGAACTCCCGTAAATGTCCATGCGAACGTCATGGGTATTAGGCCCGAGCCCGCACCCGTGAAACCGCTGGCCTTTAAGGCCGTATATAATGAAACGTTTCCATCCCATCTGGTAAGCCTTGACTGCAAACCACGCGTCGCAGTCAACTCCTTCCGGCGGGAAATCCTTTCCCTGGATTACCAGTATGTCTTCGCCGGCCACCGGAGATATTAGTTTTTGGCGAGTTTCCCAATCAATTCTTTTGAAACGACCGGGTTGTCCGGAATCGATGGCTGGAACCGCATCTAGAATATTATCGATGTTCACTCGAACTATCTGCAGGATCGAACTGCGCCTCATCTTTCCGCAGTCATAGCGACGATCATTAAGAAGGGTTAACAGATAAATGACTCTCTCAAGTTTGATGTCATCTTTTTCTGCCATTCGCTGGATTTTATCCGTTACCCAACTGAACTGGTCAAGATTCCATGAAAGGAGCGCTTCAAGAATATGAGAAAAAGCCTTATCAATATTTGCTGTGTCTATCTCCTTTTCGATACGGCTGCATATTTCAGTTCCACGATCCGGCGGAACAGGATCATCTTCAATATTGATTCGCCACTCTCCCTCCGGTGCAAATATCGGTTTTCCAAATTTATCGGCACAGCTTAAAGAAGAAGATCCGTTTTCCTTTTGCACGGTAAAAGAAAACGCGCCGCCGTCAGTATGGCTTCCGCCTCGTGCATTCCAGTAGCGATCAGCCACATGTCGAAACCGATTGTCTTCCTTAGAAAGTGAGTAAAGCGTAGCGTCAATAGCCTGCTTTTCAGATGCCACCAATCCTATGCTAATATCTCCCTCCTGTATTGCGAACACCTGTGGCCTTAGCATGGCTGTATCGGTTATTCCCAAAAGTTGAAAAGCGTCATTATCCGGATCACTCCTGGCAATGATAAAAAACCATGGTCCGTCAGGAGAGCCGTGCATATGTAATGCCTGGATAGCGCGGTAAATGTCCTGCTTTTCGTCAGGAAGATTATCAAAATCAAACTCGGTTGTAGGAGCCATTGCTTCGATTAAGTATTCGAGAGGATATTTATAAACCCGATGCCAGAGATCAAAGAGAAGCACCGAGACCTCGGTGTCAGTTAAAAATTGCGATTTGATGTTATGCTGGCCGAGGTATTCGGCAACACTATAGTAGTTGGCAAAGTCGCCGTTGTGTACCAGGGCTTCATTCATTCCTATAAATGGGTGCGAACCTGCGGGATGCCAAACCCGCCCTTTAGTAGGATAACGCTGATGTGCGATCCAAATTTGTGCCTTTAAGTTTTCAAGACCGTAATATTGAACAACGTTTTCAGCATAACCCACAATTTTGAAAAGCAGTAGATTCCTTGCGTGTGAGAGCACAAATGCTTTTTGCTTGCCAAGGGAAGAATAAAAGTGCTGATTTAGTATAGCGGAGTTTTGATATATAAATTCATCCTCCACCGCCCGCTCAGGTGCATCCGTCATCCCGTTTTTTTCAGAAAAGCGCAGAAGAGAACTTTCCTTAACACGGGCAAAATAGCGTACAACGTCCGGCGGTTGAACATCAAGGCCGAGGTCACGAAAATCAGCAGCGGGCTCGATTTTGAATTTATGGTGAACTTCAAGATTTTTAGCAATATATGCTTGTTCAACTTCTTTCTCGGCCTCTGAATCGAGCAGGGCGATTTGAATGAGGTAGTCATCGCGAAGAGTAGCTTCGTCAACTCCCAACTGTTCAGGTACCAAACAGGCTGCCGCAATGCCTCCACCCTTGCCGTTGCCTCTGTTGTGCATCTGAATGGAAGGTTCAAAAATATGCCTGCCTTTTACAGGTACACTCGATGCAAATCCGACTACTCCACAACCGCCTTCCTCGGTAGTCTTCTTGTGAGTCTGTACGGCCTTGCCGGAAATCATCTCTTTTCTTGAATCAAGGATTAGTTTTGTCAAGTTATTCATAGGCGCTTATAAGCATTAAATTACAATTCGGTTGAAATTCGCTTCGCTGTCATTTAGTAGAAATTCGATTGAAATTCGCTCCGCTGAAATTCGATTGTCATCTGTCTATCAATAACTATTGATTATTTTTTCCTGCGTCTTTGAACTGTCTTCACGCTTGCACTCATGATTCTGCGAAGTTCACCACACTCTTTAGTTAATAATTAATAATCAATTGCTAATTGTGAATAGTTAATGAATTTACCTTGTTATGAATTCAGCACTATTGAATTTCCATTGAATTTCTACTGAATTTCCACTGAATTTCCACTGAATTTCTATTGATAATCTTGATGAACCAGCAGATCTGTCCTTCCCACCAATTCCTTTACACTCTTCATCCCTAATCGCCATAGTATTTCCTGGAGCTGTATGGCATAAGAGTGAAAGAGGTTAATAAGCCTCTGGCTTCCCCATGCCACATCGTATGTCGATGCAAGTTCGTTGTCGGTGGTGGCAATTCCCCTGGGGCACCCACGACCACTCTCGCAGTTTCCGCAACGAATGCATTCAAGAGCAACCAATTCCGAAGTTCCAATAACCACGCCATCAGCTCCAAGGGCAATGGCTTTGGCAATATCCCATGCGGTTCGAATGCCTCCTGAAGCTATCAGAGTCATCTGATCACGCACGCCTTCTTCCACGAGAAACCGATGGACTTTTGGGATAGCATATTCAATAGGCATGGCAATGTTTTTCTTTGCAATGTCCGGTGCTGCTCCTGTACCGCCATAGCTCCCGTCGATATGGATAATGTGTCCTCCGGCATAGTAGCTCCCCACCGCCACCATATCCACGTCGGTTGGAGTTGAGACCTTTACGGAAACTAATGCTCGATGATTAATATGTTTAATCCAATCCACGTGTTTCTTGTGATCCTCAACCGAGTAAACAGAGTGGAAAGGGAAAGGCGAATAAAGTGCGCTACCTTCCACTGCCTCACGCATCTTAGCTACCGCCAGAGTAACCTTGTCTCCCAGCAAGTGTCCTCCAAGTCCTGGTTTTGCACCTTGCGCATATTTAAACTCGACTATTCGAACCCTTTGAATGGTCTCTTCCATTACACCGAACAAACCCGTGGCAACCTGAGTAATAACATGGTTATCATACGGTTTAAGCGCGTTAGGATATCCACCTTCACCTGAACAAGTAAAAGAATTAAAAGCCCGGTAAGCCCTGGCGCGGGATATCATGGTGCTGAGACTAATGGATCCGAAACTCATGCCTCCGCCGTATACGGGAAATCCTATGGTTACATCAGGTCTGTTGTCATCCTTCCTGCGGTTAAGTGGAATGGAAAGATCAATTTCCTCTTGTTTGAATGACGGGTCGGGAGGTTCAGCCGGGAAAACAAATTCAATTTTATCAAAACCACCTCCCGAAGCCCCCACCCTGTACTCAAGACCTGAATCATCAGGAGGCATCCCTGTCTCGGCCTGTAGCCATGTTCCGACAATCAAGTCGGAAGTCCATCTGGGATCTCCAAAGGTATCCCATAAAGGATTCGGCCCCACTTTTATGGCATTTTCCGGACATTGGTCTATGCAAAAGGATCCCCCGGCTTTGCAAACATCAGGGCCTCTACATAAATGAGCTTGAGGAGTATTGACATGGTTTCCACTCTTTGTAAGTACGCCATACTGGCAAACTTCAGCGCATTTGTCACATAGAGTGCATGCATTTGAGAGAACTACCATGTATTTGTTGAGCTGATTCCGATACCGGGATTCCGTATGCTTAACTGTAACGTCGGTTCCGGTGAATTTTGATGAATAAACTTGTCTATTATTTTTATCACTTTTAAGGTTTACAGAAGATGTCTCATCTTCTTTTTTTATAACGAAAATTGGCGCAAAGTTATCCTTTTCAAGGTCCTCGAAAAACATAGCCCGGCCAACTTCGCCCCGCAGTCTTCTCACCTCGCGCAATCCCATAGCGCCAAGAACTTCAATGAGTTGGGAGTGCCAGGATCCTAAAAGATTCACAATCCGCTGGGCGGCCCATTTCTCCTGTATATGATCTATTTTAGCGGGACACTCAGCCTGCTCCTCACAGTCCGAACATAACCGGCATTCGAGCGCTACTAAGAGCGCAAGATCAACTCCCACACCATCAACCCCGCAAATTATAATTTTGGCCATATGTTCAGCCATTGCAATGCCGCCACTGACCAAAATTGTTACTTGTTCGCGTATTGAATTCTTGACTAGTTCGAGGTGCACTTCCCTGACTAATTCGGTAATGAATTTACCCTTGTTGCCGTCAAAACCTTTTCCTATTGTATCGGCTTGAAGATGAATTATGTCCGTACCATTTTGAGCAAGTTGAAGAGCATGTTCTGCTGCATTTTTATCCAGCTTGAGGCGTATGGATGCGATAATTCCGGGATGGATATCCTTTATGGCAGCGATCTGCTCTATAACATTGTCATTATAAAGCAGCTCAACAATGTTAACGTCCTTAAGTCCGGTCATGTCATCCACTTTCGGGTCAAACCGCACAATCAGTGAATCACGAAATTCGGAAAGCAGGCCGTTAGCCTCTTTACAGGTAGCAATTGAAACCGTATTAAGGCTACGAGCGGATAGGGCAATAGCTCTGCGAGTGTTATTGCCCTTAAATCCAAATTGTGGAATATCAAGCACCATTGGTATTGATATCTCCACAAATAGAGGTGATTCGGTCAGCATTTTCCCAGAGCTGTCAAACGAAAGCCTTTGGGGCTTTCTGCCGAGTTCAATCAAGGTGCTGATGTATTCTCGCCCATGGATGCCATCCCTCGTAGGTCTTACGATTTCAGACATATCGGTCCATATTTGATCAAAACCCGGACCGCAGAAAGGGCCGCGGTACCCTGCCCCTGACACGGGAATTTTCCCGGTTTCAGCTTGTTTCCATATACTGGTAATTATTGTGGGAGTCCAATAGTCATTACCCATTCGCTCCCAGCGTGGATTTATTGCCCTGGAGAGGATGTTGTTTTTGCATTCCTGTACGCAGCGAACACAATTTACACACATGCTATCTCCGGTATCCTGGATCACGTTCGAGTCAAATTTACGCTTACTGTAAATACCGTAAATACAAGAAGTGTATTTGATGCAGCTTCGGCAACCAAGACACTTTTTCACTTCAAAAGAACTTATCTTAGAAATCGGCGAAAACCTGGGGGGAGCTACTTTAAGATTATAATGATATTTTTTGGGCATTATTTTTTACTTTTATTCGCCTTCGCCAGAATACTCTGTAGCTTGCTACAGGTATGAATGGCGAGGTGAACACGCCGTAGCTCAAAGAGCGCCCGTCCTCCGCAGTAGCATGCTACGGAGGATGGAAAGGCGGGTTGGCTTCGGCGAATTCCGTTTTGATACCCTGCTGCTTGCTGCAGGGAACTTCATTTTTTCATAGGGTTCGGCCCTAATGATTTAACCACTTCAGCACGCTCTGCAGCCAGGTTAAGAATATCCTCGGTTTTGAAACCGTTTCCCTCTGTAATTGCTACCCTTTCACAGCCAAAATCAATCTCATCCAGCAGATTTCTAGCATATTTAACGCGATTTTCTGCCTTTATATTCCCATTTAGAAAATGACATTCTCGATCCGGACACCTTACTACCTGAATACCGTCTGTCCCTTGTTCTATCATCTTAACAAGATGCTCAATCTCAACTTTGCTCGAACAAGGCATAACTACCACACGAACCATAAACCCTGAAGAATGCCTGGTTGAATCCACAAGCTCCAAGCCTTCATTCACACAATGCTGACAAAAAAGAATTGCAATTTCAGGTTCAAAGTTTTCCATTTAAATCATCCATACTTGACTTTATTAGTAATAATATATAGATAGGAAACATTTTATAAAATCAAGTTATTAAAAAATATAATTACCCGTGACCACTTTTTAGGTATATGTATTAAAATTGTCAAGCTATATTTAACGACTAATATACTCCAATAGAAACTTATTAACATCCCCATCTTTTCCCTTGCCCTATGGTATGTTTGATGATAAGCGTCTAAATCATGAGACCTTTGCAGAACGCCCCCTTTTGTCCAATTTCTGCGTTAGGCTCAAATTTTGGCACGCAGTGAAGCTTTAGCGCTATCCTCAAAATACTAAAAGTATTCCTGTGGTTAAAATTTTCGCCTGCCTTGAACTTGAACAAAATTGAGCATTTTTCAAAGGTCTCATCATTTTGTGTAATGCTAATACCCTAATGGAGCGAAAACAACGCTCAATTAGGCGTTAATTGTTAATAGTTATTCGTTATTAGAATTTGATGATCGTCTAATTTTATAAATCTATGATTGATGAAATAGAAAAACGGATATTATTCCTTTTAAACCATTAACTGATAACAAATAACGAATAACTCCCAATTGGTTTTTTACTCAATTGGGGTAATAATATTAGTCATCAAATACTTACCCTGTCCATTTATGCAAAATTATGGAAGTTACTTTTTTTTATAGATATCGATTCCTATTCTTTATTACCTTATTGGTTTCCTTGTTTTTTGCAAGCTGCGCCGAGTTAAAAAAGAAACCATTATTATTTAAAAAACCATCTTTATATAGAGTTTGCTCTTTTTGGCATCCAAAATTTTCAGACGACATGCTTTATGAAGGATTAGAAGGCAGCATTCTAAAAAGCATTTCATATCTCAAAAGGATTCCATCTGACAGAATGTTCATTTTTGGAAAAGACGGTTATAGTGCCGCCCATATGATTAAATCTTTAGAGCATTTTTTAAGTTTTATTCAGATGGCGCCATCAGAAAAAGATCTGAAAAAGTATATTAAGTCTAACTACTTTGTTTACAAGTCAGTAGGGGGCAACACATCAGGTCAGGTACTTTATACAGGATATTATGAACCTTTAATCGAGGGAAGTTTAGAAAAGACCTTTGAATATAGATTTCCTATCTACTCCTACCCCAACGATCTGATTATAATTGACCTTTCTCTTTTTCACGAAAAGTATAAAAGGGAAAAGATTATCGGTAGATACACGGGGGAAACAGTTTTACCTTATTATGAACGTAGTGAAATTGAAAATCAGGGTACGCTCCATGGCAAGGCGGAAGAACTCGCTTGGATTAAAGATCCTGTTGACCTCTTTTTTCTTCAAATTCAAGGTTCCGGAAAGATCTGTCTTGAAGATGGTTCTATGATTAACGTCCACTATCATATTGCAAATGGTCGTCCATATCGAAGCATCGGGAGACTACTTATTGATGAAGGGAAAATACCTAAACCGGAAATGTCCATGCAGAGAATCCGATCTTATTTGGACAACCACCCGGATGAACTTGAAACTATTTTGAATTATAACCCTAGTTATGTATTTTTTACAATAGAAGAAGAAGGTCCATTGGGTTATCTGGAAGTTAAGTTGACTCCGGGAAGATCCATCGCTCTTGATAAAAGTATATTTCCTTTGGCGGCTCTGGCTTTTATTGAAACTGAAAAACCTTCAATAAATGATGGAAAAATTGATAACTGGACAGACTTTTCTCGATTTGTGTTAAACCAGGATACCGGCGGAGCAATTCGGGGTCCGGGTCGTGCGGATATGTTTTGGGGAAATGGACCTTATGCTGAAATAGCAGCAGGTCACATGCAGCATATGGGAAAGCTTTACTTTCTTATTCTTAAACCAGATGCAGGGTAAACACATTTGGAAATAGAAAATAAGTTAGCCGCGGTATTTGGTTGGCATTTGATGTAAAAAGGTAAAATTCGAAGCACGAAATACGAAATACGAAACAAATACTAAATTCGAATATCAAATGTTCAAAACAAAAATCGTGGAATGCTATCGATTTTATGATACGTTCTTATTGTTTGGGACATTTGAATTTTTGTCATTCGATATTGTTTCGGATTTCGATATTCGAATTTCGGATTTCAGCCTAAAATTATTCCTATTTGCCAAATGCGTTTATTCTGAAACCAGATGCTTGACACCTTCTTAAAAAATAAGTAATAAGGGAAAAAATTTACCATCTCTGGATAGATAATAACTAATATAGTAACCGTTTATGGGTTCAGGGTTCAGAGGTTCAGGGTTTACGATTTTTTTATATTTTTGCTTTTAATCTCAGTGCAAGCCCATTCGGCTAATTTTAAAACTCGAATGAATTCTGCATTAGATTCAAAGTCAAAGACTTTAGCTACCTTAACAGTTGAAGTTTGAACTCAAAACGTGAATAATAACGGTGTAATAACGTTTTAAATACCTAAGAAAAATAGACAAATTCCGGGTTTGTTTCCGAATCGAATACTTCCGTAATATTGTGTACGGCTCAGATTTGTGAGGTGAACCTACAATTTCTTAACCCTGAACCCTGAACCTCTGAACGGTGAACGGTTTCTTAATATAGTTTTAGGAGTCACATATGTTTGGCATCGGCATGCCTGAAATGATATTGATCCTGGCAGTGGCGCTCATTGTCATTGGGCCAAAAAAACTTCCTGATTTAGCAAAATCCTTAGGTCGCGCCCTTGGTGAATTCAAAAAAGCCACAAAGGACTTTAAAGAATCAATTGATGTTGATGATAACTTTAAGGAATTAAAAGATGTAAAAAATGCCTTCCATGATATTAATTCTGATATTAAGGAAACGATTGATGTAGATATCGAACAGGAAGAAGAGGATAAAGAAGATCCTACGGAATCTGATGAAGAGGAAAATGAAGCAGAAATAGAAAAGGAAGAAGAGGTTCAAGATGATCCGGTGGAATCTGATCAAGAGGCGGTTCAAGAAGATCCGGCGAAATCTGATGAAGAGGAACCTGAAACAGAGATAGAAAAAGAAGATAAAGAATCAAAAGGATCTCCTGACGATGAACGAGAATGAAAAAATTCCTTTTACCGGCCACTTGGAAGAGCTTAGGAAACGTCTTATTACCTGCTTTATATCGGTCAGTATAGGCTTTGTACTATCATACGGTTTCAAGGAAAAGTTATTTGAAATATTAAGCCGGCCATTGATATCTGTAATGGAAAAAGGTGACAAACTTATCTTTACCGGTCTTCCGGAAGCCTTCTTTACATACTTAAAGGTCTCCTTACTGTCCGGTCTCATGCTTTCCGCACCCGTTATTTTGCATCAATTCTGGATGTTTGTGGCTCCGGGGCTATATAAAAAAGAACGCCGTCTTCTAACACCCATAGTTATTCTCTCTACATTTTTCTTTGTCGGCGGTTCGTTGTTCGGATATTTTATTGTTTTTCCTTATGGTTTTAAATTTTTTCTGGGATTTGCCTCTGAAACCATACAACCGCTCCCTTCCATGAAGGAATATTTAGGTTTTTCCGCAAAATTATTACTTGCTTTCGGGCTTGTCTTTGAACTCCCCCTGGTTCTCACTTTTTTAGCCAAACTCGGCATCGTTTCAGTCGATTTTTTGAAAAAAAACAGAAAATATGCCCTTCTCCTATTCTTTGCAGGAGCGGCAATAATAACTCCACCTGATGTAGTCACACAAGTTATGATGGCATTGCCTATGATGGTGCTTTATGAAATAAGTATTATCGGCGCCAGAATATTCGGAAAGAAAAAAACTGAGGAACAGGAAGAAACTGTAGAACAGGAAGAGACTGCAGAACAGGAAGAGGCTGAGAAACCTAAGGAAAAAGACAAATCAGTTTAATATTAACATTTTCAAATAGTTGAGTGGTTAAATGGTTGAATAGGAAAAGATTTATAATTACATAAACGATTTTTTAAAAATTACCTGAACATATTAAAAACTTACTGCTCAGTGGTCTAACGAGCTGGTATATCAGCATATATTTCAAACAAACACAAAATACTAAACACCAAATCCCGCAAGGCGGGAATGAACTCGCCATATATTTTTCTCATTGACAAATAAATCTGTATTTGTTATTATACGTTAAAAATTTTGGCAATTTGAAACAAATTTTAATAGGAGGAGAATGGGGAACATGAAAAAACGGCTTTTAGTAATTGCAGTGATTACAGGAATTGCTACTCTTTTTATTGTGGGTGGAATCTTGGCAGGAACTGATGTGTCTGATGTCATCAAACTGGATAACAAGGCGTACAAAAAACATAAAAAAGGAATCGTCGAGTTTACCCACAAGAAACACATGGATGACTACGCGAAGTTAGCGCCCGAATTGTACAAAGCCGGTTGCGGCGAATGTCACCACGATGAAAACAATAAACCACTAGATCTGAAAATAGGTGACGATGTACAAAACTGTATAGAATGCCACAAAAAACCGAGTGAAAGACCAAAGGGCAAGGATAAACCAAAGCTTAAAAAGAAGGAACGTCTGGAATATCATGCTGAGGCGCTTCATTACAACTGCAAGGGCTGCCATAAAAAATACAACAAAAAGACAAAGAAGAAAACTGCGCCCACAACCTGTAAAAAGTGTCATCCTAAAAAGAAGAAGTAATATGCTAACGTGAAGTTAAAAGGGTAAGTATCATTGCTGATACTTACCCTTTTTTTATTCTTGGGATCTAAGTTGAATTCATCATTTATAAATAACCTGCGTTTTTCAAATTTTTCTCAATTCTTTCAGGGACATTTCCAACTTCTGTTTTAAAGCTTTCTCCGGTTATCATTTCAAAAAGTTTTATGTAGCGTTTGCTTAATTCAACGACTAGCTCTTGAGGAGCATCAGGCAATATCTCATCTTTGTATGGATCACAATTTTCCTTAAACCACAATCTTAAAAATTCTTTGTCAATGTTTTCCGGTTCCTCATTTTTTGCAAACTTTTCCTCATAACTGTCCTTTATCCAGAATCGGGAGGAATCAGGGGTATGTATTTCATCAATTAAATAGATATTCCCTGATTCATCATATCCAAATTCATATTTCGTATCTACTAAAATTAAACCATTCTTTGCAGCAATCTCTGTTCCTCTTACAAATAATTTTAATGCTTTATCCGCAACAAAATCCCAGTCTTCTTTGCTCATTAAGCCTTGGCTTACAATCTCTTCTGCAGAAATTTTCTCATCATGCTCCTCTGATTTTGTCGTGGGCGTTATGATCGGCTGATCAAACTTCTGATTTTTTTTAAGGCCTTCAGGAAGAATATTTCCGCAGAAAAATCTTTCCCCTTTTTCATAAGCTGTCCATGCAGCCGTATCAGTAACACCTGTTAAATACCCTCTGACCACTACCTCAACAGGAAAGACTTTCAGTTTTTTGCAAGCAACAACATTTGGGTCAGGAACCCCCATCATATGATTTGAAATGATGTCTTTTGTCTGCTCAAACCAAAACACGGATGTTTGTGTGAGCACCTGGCCTTTAAATGGGATTTGTGCTAAATTACGGTCAAATGCAGATTGCCTGTCTGTAGAGATCAAAAACAGTTTATCATCTAGAGCATATACATCTCTTACTTTGCCCTTATACTTTTTTCCAAGCTTAGGAAGATCTGTTCTGCTTAATGTAAAATTAATTTGTTGTTTTATTTGTTCATCTGATAGCATTAGTATTGCCTCCTTTAATTCTTTTAGTTAAATTGTCTGGCCTGTTATAATACTTTCTCTTTACCCTGTTCTTTAATGTTGTTTTTGCGTTTTTATTATCAACTTATTATTTGTTTGTAAATTGTTTTTTGGATTTTTCAAAATAACCTGACCTGCATCCGAAGGATTATTCGTATAAGGTAAAAATTGATTTTGCGATTACTGTCAGAAAGCCGCTATGAAATTGCTTTGAAGCAGGGTGAATCTTGAGGCAAGTTATGTTGAATCCCAGAAACGACTGTACCCATGTCCTTAACCGTGAATCGTCTGGTGTTCGCAGCCCCCATCTATGAACTTTGAGGTCATAACGGAGGTTTTTACACTGATCCATATAAGACACCATGATAAAACATCCAAAGAGATGCAAGTGTTTGATTGGTGTAGATATATTGTTTAAGTCATAACCAAACCAAAGGCGGTTTATACGGAGAGAAAATCTGGGTTCCGCGTTTTATGCGAATAAATCTAATAATTGATATGCGGCTCATCCTGTAAATTTCGATGAAGAATAAGGGAAGGTGCATATGATACCATTATTTACACAATATCCTTCATTAAAGGAGAGAATTCCTTATGTCTCATTGGGAGAGTTCCCTACCCCTATAGAGCACCTGAGTAAATTCAGGGCTCCTGACCCAGCGTAAATCCGAATGCAACATATTCTATTAAA